>CANMZR010000029.1 GCA_947502375.1 Polyangiaceae bacterium | reverse complement strand
GACCACCACGGGAAAGTGCTTCAAAGGGTTGATGAAAGGTTCGATCATCAAGGTGACGTAAAATCGAACTGCGTAGGCGACGACACCCCAGATGAGACCGACCGCGCCTTTTAGATAGAGCACGACGCGGCTCTGCCCTTCACGGAAACGGAGCGCCTCATCAACCCGGTAGAGTTCTCGTTCCAGGAGGTCGAGCATCACCGCGAAAAATTGGCCAACCGACCGCACGACGCTCGGGATCCACTGACGCCTGACGAGCTGCCAGCCGGGAGCCAGCCTATCGAACATGAAATCTTCAAAAAGCGCCCCAAAACTTGAATCAAGCAGGATGCTCGCAGCGAGAAAAAAACTGAGCCCAACAGCCAACCCAAGCCAAGGGTCCGCAACTCGAAGCGGCAGAAAATACCAGCCGACGAAAGCTGCGGCAGCCGGCAAAAGCCCGCGCCGGATGGCGAATCTCACCTGGGGCAAGGCGAACCAGCGGCGCATGATGGGTCTCGCAAAGAGCGCTCGTGGGAGCCGCACGAACACAAGCGCGAGCACGAGGCCCACGACATCGACGAGCTGAAGCGCGGCGCGCCGAAAGAAAAGCGAGTGAATCAGCCCAAAGAACAGCGCCGTGGTGATCGCCAAAGTCGGCCAGGTCAACACGTGCACGTCGAGCTTCAAAAGTTCAGCGAAGTGCCCAAGGGCCTCGAGAACGACCGCCGCCGCAGCCACCGGCGCGGCAAAATAGAGGGTGATAAAGCGTCCAACCGGCGTGCCAAACGGCAGACTCGAAAGCTTCTGAAAGCAGCGCAGGTAGACCTCGCTCGCCCGATAAGCCCCGTCGAGTTCTTCGGCGAGGATCCGGTCTGCTTGGAGCAGCGGATCTCCATACCAAAGTTCTTTCGCGTTACTGAGGTCCGGGAGCTTGAGTTGGTTTCGGGACAGCGCATCGCGCAGCGCTCCGAACGAGAGGTGCCCATGCTCGAGGGTCGTATCAAGCAATTCTTCGATGAGCTTTTGGCGAGCGAGTCGCTCCGGCGCACTGCCCGCGAGGAGGCCGGCGCGGTCGAGGGTCGACGCGAGCTTCGGTCGCAGCGCGTGTCGGACATTTTCCTCCGCGCGCCCGTGTGCGACGTCGATGAGCTTTGCCAGCAACTTGCGATCGGCTGCATCGAGCCGTGCATGCCGTGAAAGTTTGGCGGCCTCGGCGAGCTTTCTTGCGACGTGAAGCTCGCGTGTCGCCGGCAGCTCACGGACGACCGCCTGCTTTCCGAGCGAACGGGCCCACCCGACGACGTCAATGACGCTTTGATGTTTTTCGTGGGCCAGAACCGCCACCTGAAGCGCGTACAGAACGCGCGCCTCGACCGAAAACCGGGTGCCTCGCTCGGCCGCGGCGCGCTCGGTAACAAGCCCGAGCAGTGGGCCCCAACTCGGTGCTCGTTCGGGTGGAGCTTCCGACCCAACGGGTGCCATGAGCGCCTTGCCGAGCCTCGAACTCAACCTTTGAAGGGCCTCCTTCGTCAGCGTCTCGGCCTCGTGCTGCAAGGCCTCGTCTTCGACGTTCGCGGCCCGAGCCGCCGCGAGCGCGGCCCCAACGTCATTGCCCTTGGCTCGTGCCTGATTGCTTTTCGCAATGGCGGCACGAGCCTGGCGCACCGAAGTCGGAGCGGCAGAAACGCCTTGCAGCGGTCCCAGGGTTTGTTGTGTGGAGTGGAGCCCGACCGTGGCCGTAGAGAGCGGCTGGATGGTCGGCACCACGACTTCAGTGGGGCGGCCCGCTTCGAGCAAAGCCGCAACGTCCACGTCCGTTCCGAACAGCGCGTCGAGCTCCTGAAAGCGCGCAATCCCTGGAAAAGTGCTGACGAGCAAGCTGGATGCAAAGTAACGAAGCTCGAGGTAAAGCGCGGCAAACTCGATGTACACCTCGCGATCGTCGTAGGGCGGCAAGACCAGGTCGTCGTGCCGAAGCATCGCGCGAATTTCGTCGAATTCGATCTGACCCACGGCATCGATTCGTTCCCGTAGCGCGCCAGCGTCAAGCCCGCCCGTGGCGGCTTTGGCTTCAAGCGCGACGTGGATTCGAGCGTGAAATAGCGCGCGCCAATAACGGGTGAGAATCACCCCATCGGCGAAGTCGTTCCGCGAACCCGAGACCGCGCGTGCGAGGAGGATCAACGGATCGGGCAGTTCGTCGAAACGCACACCGAGCTCGTTCACGAGACCGGTCGCCATCAGCTCGCCTCGATGAAGGGCATAACAGCGAGGGTGCGGAACGAGACCCGAGGCCCCGCGGTGCGCCTTGATGACCCGTCGCAAGAGCGGTGGCTCGACGACGAGGGCGCCGGCCGACCGAAATAAGAGCTGCTCGAGCCGGTCCACCGCTCCGTCGGCCTTCACTCAGCCAGCCTGACTGGCAACTGCGGCCGCCGCCTGCGCGGCCACCACGGGGTCGCCGAGATAATGGGCCGAGACGACCGACAACGCGGCATCGAGTTGGTACACCCGCGGAATGCCGGTCGGGATGTTGAGGTCAGCAATCTCAGCGTCGGAAACTCCATCGAGATGTTTCACGAGGGCCCGCAAGCTATTTCCGTGAGCGGTGACGAGCACGGTCTTGCCGGCGCGGAGGTCGGGAACGATGGCATCATACCAGTACGGCAACATGCGGACGACGACGTCCTTCAAGCACTCGGTCGCCGGCAGCGCGTCAGGCGCGAGGGCCGCGTAACGCACGTCATGCCGTGGGTGCCGCTCGTCGGCCAACTCGAGAGGCGGGGGAGGCACATCGTAGCTGCGGCGCCACACGAAGACCTGGTCCTTGCCGTGAAGCTCCGTCGTTTGCTTTTTATCAAGCCCCTGGAGCGCGCCGTAATGCCGCTCGTTCAGGCGCCACGAACGGCGCACCGGGATCCACGGGCGGGCAAGCTCCTCGAGCGCGAGATTCGCCGTGTGAATCGCTCGCGTGAGCAACGAGGTGTGAAGCACATCGGGCGACACGCCAGCACCAGCGAGGAGACGTCCCGCTTCGCGCCCTTCGGCAAGCCCAGTCGGCGACAGCGGCACATCGGTCCAGCCAGTGAAAAGATTGAGAGCGTTCCACTCACTCTCACCGTGGCGCAACAAGACAAGGGTGCTCATCGCGGGCCACGATGGGGCCACGACCCCACGCACGTCAACCTTCGAGCGCACGGAATGCCCGTCGCTTCGATGATCTCCAGGACGACCTGAACTAGACTCAGGTGATGCCTGGGCTCGAAAACCTCGCTGTGCTCCGCCGGAGCTTTTTCTGGGGGCTATGGCTCGTTAGCGGAGTTGCGTGTGAACGCAAGGAAGCGATCCAGACGGCCGCGAGTGCGACGCCGAGCTCGATGCGACACGGCCAGAGCGTGCGGGCGGAGGGCGAGCGATTCGAGCCCACAGCGGCTTTCGCTATCGGCACCGAAGGGGAAACGTCCTGGCGCATCACGCTCGCTTTAGGCCCGACGGACTGCGCGAGCCTGCGAGCACGCTACCCAGAGCATGCAGCCAGTGCGGGTTCGCTCGACCTATGGTTCGTTCAACCCGTTGGCGTCCACGGCGAGCGGCAAGCCTGGTCCCTGCGAGGCGGCTACGCCAACGGATTGAACGCAGGTCGCAGCCTCATCGCTCGAGGTGCGATGGTCGACAGCGTCACCGCGAATGAGACGTCGGTCCTCGCACAAAAGGTCGAGTTCGCACTTCAGGAGCGCGAAGAATCGGGACGGCTCTATCGGTTTGACGGCTCGCTGGCTGCAACGAACTGCGGTCGCGTGGTTCGGCCGGAGGTGGACCGCCCTCAAGCAAAGTTTGTTTTACGGATCGGAAGCGACGCCGTTCCGATTCACGGCGCAAGTCTCAGAGTCGAAGGAACTCGCCATTATTTACGGCTCACGCGCGCACCTCATCGATGCGACAGCGCCTTTACGGAGGGTTATGATTTTTACGCGGACCTGGCCCTTGAAGGCGCACCGCCGCGGGCGCTATTCGTAGCGTTGCTTGGCGACGTTTTTCCAGAAAGCGCAACGGGCTCGAAGGGCAAGGAGTCCTTCAGCGTGAAGGCGCAGAACTGGAATGGAGGCACCGGAAACGTCGTCCTCGACCTGGCAGGAACGCTCGACGCAGGCGGCTTCATCGTCGAATTTCAGGGTGAGGTCAGCGCGCTTCGATGCACGGTGGCCGCACCGTAACTTCGACCGCGAGTTCCCCTGCCCCGCGCTCGACACAACCGGGGCGCGCAGCATCGGCGAATGCTACGGTCGAACGATGCGGCTTCCGTTCCTCGATAAGGCGCTCGAACTGCAACTCCCCTCGAAGGCCGACGCGTTGCCGGGACGGTCTCTGGCGCTGCCGTTGCCTAAAAGTCATTTCGTCCTCGGGACACCACTCCAAGGCGACTTCGCGCAGCTCGAACAAGTGCTCTTCGGGATGGGCTGTTTCTGGGGTGCCGAAAGAAAATTTTGGGAACTCGCTGGCGTCCACACCACCGCAGTGGGTTACGCCGGAGGCCTCACGCCGAATCCGACCTACGAAGAAGTGTGCGGCGGTCTCACCGGGCACACCGAAGTGGTTCTCGTCGTCTTCGAGCCACAGCAACTCTCGTTCGAGGTGCTCCTCCAACTCTTCTGGGAGACGCACAACCCGACGCAAGGCATGCGCCAAGGCAACGACGTCGGCACGCAATACCGCTCGGCGATTTACACCTTCACCGAGCCCCAGCTTGCACTGGCAGCGCGCTCGAAGAGTGCCTACGCCGAACGCCTGCAGACAGCGGGCTTTGGTGGCATCACCACCGAGCTTCGAGCAGCGTCAGAATTTTACTACGCCGAGCCTTACCATCAGCAATACCTTGGAAAAAACCCGCGCGGTTACTGCGGGCTCAAAGGAACCGGCGTGAGCTGTCCCGTCGGACTCCAACCGTAAGCGGCTCGAGAGGAAGGCAAGCTCCGTCACACGCCGCCGCGCTCACTTGCAGTAGTCGATAGGCTCCGCAGTTTTCGGCAAGCTCGGGCCAAGAGCGACTTGTCGGAGCGTGAAGCCGAGACCGACACTGATGGCGTTGCAGGTCTTGGTCGGATCCTGCGTGCCATCGTCGAGGAGATCCGAGGCGCGACGGAGCTGATCGGCCACGCCCCCGTCGAAGAGCTGGCAGGCGGCCTTATTGATGGCGCCCGAGACAGCCCGCAACGTCTGGACGAACTCCTCACTCTTCAGATAACCGCCGATGTGTCCGAGCGCTCCCCCTTGGTGGGTCGCGGCGAGCTGCACCGCCATGCGGGCTTGGTAAATTTTGATCGGCACCGATTGGCCCGCGACGTTCAGCGTCAAGACCATGTCGGACGTTCCGTTGGAGTTCCAAACGTTCTTTACGAGGGTCGACGCCGGGTAAACCGTCTTCGCCGAACCGACATCCTTCGGATCCAAAAGATTTTCGTAAAGGATCGGCCAGCAATCCGCGCCATTCCAGCTCGGTGCTTTACCGAGCACACCCGCGCCGTAAACTTTCGTGACGAGCGCTTCGGCATCGCCACTCGAGCCGAGGCCCGGAAATACAAAAATCTGCGAAAATTGTCCGGCCGTGATCGCATCGTTGGCTTGGCCATCGAGACTCGGGACAAGCGCCTCGAGGATCACCCGAACGTTTCGCCCAAAAGAGTTGTCGCGACCGCTACTGCCATCCTCGAAGACCGAGGTAGAGCCACCGGCAGCAGGCTTGCAATGGGTCGCGAAGTTCGACGTCGTCGTGAGATTGTCGAGATTGAAGCCGAAATCTTTCCAGGCGACCGACGACTCCTTGTCATCGAACGTGCGACCGCCGAGGTAGAGCTTGTCGACGGCAAGCACCGCACCGTCGAAGGGTACGCAGGCACTCGGCTCGCTACCGCCCGTGCCGCCACCGGCACCGCCGCCTCCAGTACCCGCGGCCGTCACCATCATCGCCGAGCCGCCGGCTCCGCCACCCGCACCGGTTGTGGCAGAGCTGCCCTGCCCGACATCGACCCCGGCGGAACAGCCTGACGGGCCCCCAAGGAGCGCCGCAACCGAACCGAACGCGGCAAGCCCCGTGGCCACATGACGTCGAAGCATTGAATTTGTCACCTTACTGAGCGCGGACGACTTTGGCCGCAGACGGGAGTTTGCGGAACTATCGCAGCCGCGGCCACAAAATAAAGTGCGCGGCCGAGGTCGTGTCCCCATCGCTCACCATCTTGCGATGGCACTCGATAAAGAAAACGTCCCGAGCCGCGCGCTATCAGAGCGAGAGAAGCTCAGGCCTTCTTCGCAGAGGCCTTCTTCGCAGGGGCCTTCTTCGCAGGGGCCTTCTTTGCAGGGGCCTTCTTCGCAGGGGCCTTCTTTGCAGGGGCCTTCTTTGCAGGGGCCTTCTTCGCGGTCTTCTTAGCTGCCATTTTGAAATCCTCTCTCGCGTCGACGCGAGTCTTGTGCGCCAGAGCGGCGCGGTTATGCGCTGGCCTCTTCAAGGCCCGTGCCAACTTTGGAATAGGTGCTTCACGAAGTCCGATTCGACGACGCGCGTCGCTCCGCATCGTCTAGCGCTCGCTGAATGTTTCAGCGCTTGCTGAATGGTCCTGCTCTTGCTGAAGGCGACTGCTCTTGCTGAGGGCTTCTGCTCTTGTTGAATGCGTCTGCTCTTGCTGAAGGCTTCTGCTCTTGGTGATGTCCTGATTCGTGCGCCAGCGCTGATTCGCGCGCTCGTGAGACGTGCTGATTCGCGATGCGCTCACGCGACCAAACGGTGAAAGGCAGAGAGACTTGCCACGCGTCGAACTCGCATGACGACGCACCGAGTTTGCTCGTCCGCGCAATCCGCGCACACCTGGGTGTGCAAGCCATGCACGCAAGCCTTGCGCGCAAGCCTTCAAGAGCGTGCGCGAAGAACGGCGCACTCGCGCGATGGCAACGGAGCGCGGCGCGACTTTCCAAATGAAGCGTGCGTGATCGCGCGGACGACGGAGAAGCGACGGCGGATGGCGAGCGGCACTGGCACACGCGCACCTATCGGATTGGTGATTGTGAGCTTGGGCGATCAGAGGAATGCTCACCGTCGCAGACTCTAGCGGCGGTGAGCTTGACCGCACGAGGTCGTGCCCACGCGAACGAAGGATGGATGAGATGGCACGCAGCATGACCGGATACGGAGCGGGCGAGGCGTCACTCGACGCGGGAACGCTCGCGATCGAGATTCGCTCGGTGAATCACCGTTACGTGGATTTGAGGCTCAATTTTCCCGATGAGCTTTCGGCTCTCGCGTTTGAGGTCGAGCAAAAACTGCGACCAAAGCTTCAACGCGGTCGCTTCGATGTGGCGGCGCGGCTGACGACACCGACCCCAGCGACAGCCCTCGACCGCGAGCGCGCACTGGCTGTCTATCATGCGCTCGCCGCGCTTCGGGACGAGCTTGCACCCCAAACCGAGCTGCCCGTGACCGTGCTCGCATCGGTACCCGACCTGTTCCGAACGACGCCAGGCTGGAGCCGTGCGTCTCTCCTAGCAAGCTTTGAGACGGCGTCGGATGTGGCACTGGCAGCGCTCACTCAAATGCGCGAGTCCGAAGGGCGGGCCATCACCGACGACATGCGCAAACGCCTCGCGGAGGCACGCGAGCTTCGCCGGACGATCGAGGCCGAGCTGCCCGCGGTGGTTGCAAGTCACCTTTTGAAACTGAAGGAACGCATTGCTCGGCTCATCGAAACGGAACTTCCCGTGGACCAAGGCCGACTCGAGCTCGAGCTTGCGATCTTCGCTGACCGCTCGGACGTCGGCGAAGAACTCGCACGGCTGGAGAGTCATTTCAATCAACTCGACGCCCTTTTTTCCGAGAACGAACCCGTGGGTCGCAAGATCGACTTTCTCTTGCAAGAGCTGATGCGCGAGGCGAACACCCTTGGCGCAAAAAGCCAAAGCGCCACCATCACCTATGCGGTCGTCGCGCTGAAAACCGCCATCGAACGGATGCGGGAACAGGCCCAGAACCTCGAGTGACCGTTCGCGATTGAAGCGAGCACGGTCCGACCATGCAGCCGTCGGGCGAACTCGCTCGGAGCTTTCGCGGCACCTAAAGAGCCGCACGGTAAGTTGGCGTTCGGTCGGCCGACGAGTCGCGCTATACGCCTTTCGACATGCGAATTCTTTATGGGGTCGTGGGCGAAGGCATGGGGCACGCGATGCGCTCGCGGGTCGTCCTCGAGCACCTGGTCGCCCAAGGGCACGAACTCGAGATCATGGCTTCGAGTCGGGCCGTCGAGTTCCTCGCCAAGCGATTCCGAAAAGTGAACCGCATTCGTGGGCTCCACATGGTCTACGAGAACAACCTCGTCTCTCGGAGCAAAACCCTGCTCTCAAACCTTGTTCACACGGCGCTGCGAGGTGTTCCGGCAAACATCGCCGCCTACTTCGAGCTCATCAGTGCCTTCCGGCCGGAGCTCGTCATCAGCGACTTCGAGTCCTGGACGTATGTCTACGCGCGCGCGCATGGCATCCCGGTGATCTCGATCGACAACATGCAGGTCATCAACCGCTGCAAGCACGACAAGTCGATTGCAGAAGGCCACCTCGCCTCGTTTCGCCTGAGCCGGGCCTTCGTCAAAGCGAAGCTCCCCGGCTGCAATCATTACCTAATCTCGTCGTTCTTCAGGCCGCCACTTCGAAAAAAACGCACGACCCTCGTGCCGCCGATTTTGCGCAGCGAGATCCTGGACGCGAAAGTCACTCAACAAGACCACGTACTCGTTTACCAGACGGGAACGAGCCACGGTCAACTCCTCGACGCTCTCACGGCGAGCGGCATTCCCTGTCGAGTCTACGGGCTGAAACGGGAGCTGAAGAGCGACAAATCGGTCGGCAATCTCTTGTACCGGCCCTTCTCCGAGCATCAGTTCATCGAGGACCTGGCCGGAGCGCGCGCCGTGATCGCGGGTGGGGGCTTCACGCTGATGGGAGAGGCGGTCTACCTTCGGAAGCCGATGCTCACGATCCCGCTGGGGCGCCAGTTTGAGCAGCTGATGAACGGACGCTATCTTCAAGAGCTCGGTTATGGACGCTGTGTCGAGACGCTCGACGACCCCTCCGCAGTTCACGAGTTTCTGGCCAAAGTCCCGAAGTATGCGCAAAACCTCGAGGGCTACCGCCAACGCGGGAACCGCAAGCTTTTCGAACAATTGGATGCCTTGCTCGATCGCGCCGCTGCCGGCCTTTTGTAAGGCGCGTTATGCAGCATCGAGCCGAGAAGGTCGTCATCGTGATGGTGGGGCTGCCCGCGCGGGGCAAATCCTTCTTAGCGCGCAAAGTCTGCCGCTACCTGCGCTGGCTTGGCCAGGACGCGCGGATCTTCAACGTCGGGAACTATCGCCGGGAACGCATTGGACAGCACAAGCCGGCCTCGTTTTTTGACCCGAACAACTCCGAGGGGACCCAGGCGCGGCAGAAGGTCGCGATGGAGGCCCTCGAGGACGCGCTGCGGTGGTTGAAGGGGGACGGGCAAGTCGCAATTTACGACGCGACGAACTCGACCCACGAGCGTCGCCGGCTGATCGAAGAGCACTGCCACCGCGATGGGCTCCAGGTGCTTTTCATCGAGAGTATTTGCTACGACGCGGCGATTGTCGAAAACAACATTCGAGAGACCAAACTCCTTTCGCCGGACTATGCGGGAGTTGGCATGGACGAGGCTTTGGTCGATTTCGCTCAGCGCATTGCGCACTACGCGGCCGCCTACGAGCCCCTCGAAGATGCGAACCAAAGCTTCGTGAAGGTGATCGACGGCGGCCGTCAAGTCGTGGTCAATCGCGTCGACGGTCCGCTCCGAGCGCGGGTCGTTGCCCTGCTCATGAACACGCGGCTGACACGGCGTACCCTGTGGCTGACGCGCCATGGAGAGAGCCTCTACAACCAGCAAGGTCGCCTCGGAGGAGACTCGGACCTGAGCCCGCGCGGCGAGGATTACGCGCGCGCCCTCGCCGTGCAATTCGCCGTTCCACCCGTCGGACTCGCCGTCTGGACGAGCACCCTACGCCGCAGCATGCAGACTGGCGCCGCTCTTGGCTTGCCGGCCACCGAGTGGCGCGTGCTCGATGAAATCGACGCCGGCACCTGCGATGGGATGACCTACCAGGAGATGGCGCGCCGAATGCCCGACGTGTACGCGTCACGAAAGGCCGACAAGTTTCGCTTTCGTTTTCCGCAGGGCGAATCCTACCTCGACGTGATTCACCGGGTGGAGCCGCTGGTCCTCGAGATCGAACGGCAGACCACGCCGACTTTGCTCATCGGACACCAGGCGGTTCTTCGGACGCTCTACGCCTATTTGGTGGGCGATCCCGTCGAACGCTGCCCCCACGTATCGCTGCCGCTTCACACGCTCATCGAGCTCACCCCGAATGCGTACGGCTGTGACGAGCGAAGACTACCGCTGACGCGACCGGTCGACGAACGTCACAGCATGCTGCCAGGCGCAATCGTACCCGACTGAACGCAGGCGACGCGCCGAGGACAGCGAGGCAACGGACGCCTCGTCGCAGCTCACTCGGCGGCGGGCGAGCTCTCCGAAACCACGTTCAGCCCAACCTTGCGCGCCCACCACAAGAGCCCGATGACGAGCTGGCGCTTGTCCTCTACGAAACTCGGCTGCTTGCCCTCGAAGGCATGGCCGACAAATTGAAAGGTCCACCCGACCGTGAACATGGCGGCGGCGAGAGGCAAGCCGATGAGCGTCGCACCGACGGGGATCGCACCCGCGATGAGCGGAATGCCCACGGTATGGCACGCCTGGTTGACGCGGTTTTGATGGTCGAGCCGGTAGCTCTCCATCAGCTGGCTCCATTCGGGGTTTAGGTTGATGAGGCTCATGAGCGTTCCTTACTTTTGGGGGTGGCAACGCGGCCCTTCGATGGACCGCGCGAGATCACACAAATCAAAGCATCGACGAGCGCGCGGGTGAACCGCACGTCGGACACCACGGGTTGACCAAGGACGTGCCCGTGGACCGCGCCCTCGCACATCGAAAAGAGGACAAACGCCACCGCGGGGCTGTCTCCTACGAAGGCCCAACACCGGAGCATGGCTGCAATGGCGTCGCAGAGTGCACGCTCACCCACGGCGCTGGATGCGTCGAGTTCTCGGTCGGCGTAACGGCGCTCCGTCAGCACCGCGTGCAAGTTCGGATCTTCTCTGTGCGCACGCATGACAAGCTCGACGATGGCCGCTATCTGCATCTTCAACTGAGCGGCCCCGGGGCGACTTGGAACGGACCCGCGGGCGGGCAGCGTGACCACGGCGAGAACGTCTGCGGCCACCTTCACTTGGCGCTCCACCGCGAGCTCGCGCAAGAGCGCGTCCTTGTCGACGAAGTACTGGTAGAAGCTACCGGTTGCCACGCCCGCGCGCTCCGCTATCGATTTGGTCGTCGTCCGGGCGTATCCCAATTCGGAAAACTCCACCGCGCCGGCGACCAACAACGCTTCTCGTGTCCGCTTGCTGCGAGCTTGCGCAGGCTCTCGAACTCGGAGCGGGGCGTCCATGAAAGCCAGGTTGCCACAAACGTGAACCTGACGTCAAGTTCACTTACGCAATCCTGGCCAGTTACGCCAATCCTCTTCACTTAAGCCATTCGTAAGCGGTGAGCGCCGCACGCGCGCGGGGCCACGTTGAGCCTCAAGGCCGCGGACGTGAGGGCCAGCGCGGCCAGAGTTCAGGCAAGCCACCGCGCTCGCGGCGCTCAAATTCCCAGGAGACGACGCGGCCCGCTGCCAGCACGACGAAAAACGCCAACACCAGCCCCGCGATGACGTCGATGAGGTAATGCCAGCGCAGGAACATCGTCGCAACAACGGTGTTCACCGTGACGAAGACGACCAGCATCCAGGAGCGGCCCAAGACGTCGCGATGCCGAAATCCGAGGAGCGAAAACGAGGTTGGAATGGCGGTGTGAAGCGAGGGGAAAATATCCTTCTTCGCACCGGCATCCGATACGAAGGCATGCATTCCGCGAAAGACCGCGCCTCCCGGAAGCTCATGGTGAAACGCATCGGAAAGGGCTCGCAGCGGGCCGTAACCGGGAACGATCACGTAGAGGGATTGTCCGATGCCATAGACGAGCAGCACCGTGAACGAGAGTTCCGCGGCTAAGCGATTGCTCTTCGAGACGAACACGAGCGGCATCAGAAACAGGAAAATCAAACCGAAGTAGCACAGGTAGAAAAACGAGAACCAGTCGGTGGTGCCCGGCGTCGCCCAGCGCTCCATCAACACCGCAGGCTCAAACCCGAAGAGCCGCAGATCGAGGTGGTAGAGCTGCCTATCGAGGTCACCGGAGCTGAGCAGCGGCAGCGACTCGCCGAGCAAAACGTAGGTGACCGCCACCGCCGATGCGAGCGCGATTCGATAGTAAATCCCCGCAAACCAAGAGCGCGTGCCGTTACCGATGCGGCCCGCGACCACCGCGCCGGCGACCAGGCAACACAACAGGCCGTGTCGAAGGACCATGCGCTGACGCTCGGGCGTCCAGGTGCCACTCAGTGCGAGAACGAGCGGCGCGAGCGTCAAAAATCCAAGGGCAACCCAGTCATGGACGGCCAGGTTTCGGACGAACCCGCGAAAACCGGACGTGGTCACGGTGCCCGGTTCGAGAGCCCCCTCCGCCGCTTGCCCAGGCTCTCGAACGGCCGGGCCAGCGGTACGGGCCGCATCGCTGTGCTTCTCCATCGTCGTCGGCTTCACGTTCGGCGAAAAGGCTACCGGCTCCGTCCTTTCGGCACGACCGGTGACCTTCCAATGCGGTTCGATTAGCGGAGCGCGAGGCCGCAAGCAACGCCCCCTTTCGTGCCCGCGGGTTTCGGTTGCTTCGCTCGGCAAAAAACGCGACAAAGTAGCCATGATCGACGAAGGCGCACTCGTGGTCCTGTGCAGCGTTCCGACGCTCGGTGGGCACGCCGAGCGCATCGCACACGAGCTGCTCGAAGCTGGCGTGGCAGCCTGCGTGAACCTCGTCGGGCCGGTGCGCTCGCTCTACCGTTGGCAAGGCGCACTGAAGGACGACAGCGAGATCCAGCTCGTGATCAAGACGCGGGTCGGGCGCTACGCCGAGCTCGAAAGCATCTTGCTCCGTGAGCATCCGTACGAGGTCCCTGAAATCCTCGCGCTGCCAGTAACACAGGGCTCCAGCCGTTACCTCGAATGGGTCGAGACGCAAACGCGACCAGGTGAGATACCGTAGCGCGAGCCTCGTGGGCTACGGCTCCGATGCGCCCGGAGGTTGTGAGGACTCCAGTTGGAGTCACTCCGTCGTGAGTTTCCGCAAAAGGACGTGAACATCGAGCGGCGCGTCGAATCGTCGCTGCAGCTTGTGGTGCTCGAGGCTCGTGACAAAACACTCGGTACCAGGACCTGGCTCGGTCACGACGGCAACGATGGCCTCCGCGGTGAGCCGGAGGCTGAGAGTGCGATCACCCTTGAAAGTAAGGGTCTCGGGCGAAACCAG
Source organism: Polyangiaceae bacterium (assembly GCA_947502375.1). Lineage (GTDB taxonomy): Bacteria > Myxococcota_A > Polyangia > Polyangiales > Polyangiaceae > SYFR01. Next base: position 5,862 of record CANMZR010000029.1, on the reverse strand, counting down.
GCCCGTCGAGCATTTCTGAAGGGCGCGGTAAAGCGCCCCGCTCAGCGCTTCGACGACGGGTTGGGGATCCGCGGTTTCAGAAAGACTGATGGCGATATCGAGCGGCGTTCGACCATCGGGTCCCTGAAGCTTGATTCCGACCGTTTGAAAGCGTTCGAGGGGTGGTGGGGCTTTTTTCGAAGCGCACGCAGCGACCAAGAGCACAACGCCCCAAACGCACGCGGTACGGACGCTCACCGAAAAGAGACGACGCATCGACAAGCTCACCGAGGAGTGCACAAGAAACCCTCGACGAGCCTTGTTTCGCTCGAGGCCCGTGAAAAGGACCAAAACGGCGAACCAAGGTCCGTCGAGGAGCCTCAATCAAGGGTTGTCCGAGCTGTTGCAGTCCGTGAGGCCGGCATCGGTGACCTTGCAGACGAAGGCTTTCCTCAAGGCACCCATGAGGAACGCGTCGTTCCTCAAAACGACGGCCTTGCCGCCATCGGCCGACATGGCGACGCCGCCATACGAACAGCCACCGAGCATCCCGAGGGCGAGACCACCGAGAACGACAACCTTTGCGAGATTTTTCATTTTTCTGATCCTAATTCAATGAGTTTTGATACCGAAACCGAGCGTGATACCCCATATCGGACGGGGGGACAGAAACACCGTTCTATGGAGTTGGCAAGAGTTTTCCCTAAATGGCGGGCTCGGCAATTCATGGACTATGTTGTCGATGTTTAAAGGACCAACGTGCTCACTTTGCATTCTCTGATCATGGCTCGTCGGTTGGGCGTACGCGCCTTGTCACAACTCGTGGGCGCGTCGTGGCTGCTCATCACTTCCGCGGCCAGCGCCGAAACTCCAGAGAAAGCCACGAAAACGGTGGAGGCTCGGCCGCTTGGGCGAACCTTCGGCCCTCCGACTCGCTTCGACGTGAACGTCGAAGGAGCACTCGGGCGGCTGGACCGTGAGGCCGGCCTCGTGGGCTTTGGCCGCATTCGTTTGGGCCTCTTGCACATCATTGAGAGCTCGACCGATCCGGAAGCGTCGATGATTTTCGTGGTGCTCGGCGTGACGGCCGATGCCTCGAACCTGTCACCGATGACGCTCGGCATTCAGACGGAGCTGATTCATATCAGCAGCGGCTTATGGGGGCAGTTTGGCGGGCTCTTCGATGTGACCCGGGCTGAGCCGGGCTGGACAGCGGCGCTCGGCTGGAACCTGTTCGGCGTCGAGGCCCAACGGCGGCGCTACGCACATGAAGACAGCCTGCCCGAGAACGATTGGGCCCTCTTCGGTAAGGTGCGTGTCCCCGTGAGTTTGCTCATCGACACGCTCACCTCCAAAGCGCGTTGAACCCTGAGGGAAGGGCCTTCGCGAGGCTCCACCCCTGATCGGGCAAAGGCCTGAGCCGGCAAAGGCCTGAGCCGGCAAAGGCCTTGACCCTGGGCTTTGGCGTCGCTTAGGTTGTCCCTCTTTCGGAAAACGGCTGGTCAACTCAATGAATCCTATCGTCGTCGCGAGTCTGTGCGCTGCGTTTGCGCTGTCCACGACGGCCTGCGATCGCAAGGTTGAGGAGTGCAATGCGCTCGTCAAAGTCTTGAACACAGCACAAGATAAACTGAACCCCGCCGGAGACGATGCCGCCGCTTTCGAAAAGCTGGCCGGACAAATCGACCAGGCGGCCGTGGACGTCGGCAAGGCCGTGGTGAAGCTCCCCGAGCTGCAGAAGTTCCGCGATAGCTACACGGGGCTGCTTCAGGATACCGCCAAAGGCGCACGCGACGCAGCCGAGGGCGCGAAGGCGGCCGATATGACGAAGCTCGGAGCGGCCGCGAAGGCCCTGACCGAAATGGGCACGAAGGTGAGCAAGCTCACCGAAGAGATCAATCAGTTCTGCTCCGCGAAGTGAGTGGGGCGCACCCGAGGCGCGGCCCGTCCCGTCGACGCCGTCAATCGCGGCGGTACATCGTCATGACGCAAGCGCCGCCGAGGCCCAGGTTGTGCTGCAGTGCCACCTTGGCCCCCTTGACCTGACGCTTGTCGGCCTGGCCACGCAAGTGCCAGACCAGCTCCGTCGCTTGCGCGCAGCCGGTCGCACCAAGCGGATGACCTTTCGAGAGCAGGCCGCCCGATGGGTTCGTGACGAAGGTGCCCCCGTAGGTGTTGTTCCCGTCCCAGATGAACTTCTCCGCGCCACCTTCTGGACAAAGCCCAATCGCCTCGTAGGTGAGCAGTTCGTTCGCTGTGAAGCAGTCATGCAACTCGATGACCTGCACGTCCTCCGGTCCGAGCGACGCCTGCTCGTAGACTTTTTTCGCGCACGCCTTCGCCATGTCGTAGCCGATGGCGTTCATCATGCTGCCCGACTCGAAAGTCGATGCGAAATCGGTCGTCATGGCCTGCCCTGCGATGGTGACAGGATTCACGATGCCGTGCTTTTTTACGAACGAATCCGACGCAAGAACGACGGCTGCCGCGCCGCAGGTCGGCGGACAGCACTGGTAGCGCGTGAGCGGATCGAACACGTCATCGGACGCCAAGATCTCTTCGATTGAGAGCGGCTCGTTGAAGAGTGCGTAAGGATTGTTCGCGGCGTGCTTGCGGGCCTTTTCACTTATCTTCGCCCATGTCTCGCGCTTGGTTCCGTATTTCCAGCGGTACTCACGCGCCGCGCCACCGAAGAACTGCGCCGCCGGAGGAGCCTGTGTGAAGCCCTGCAGGTCATTCATCACACCGGCGTGACGATCGATGGGGTTCGTCCGATCATCCCACTTCGCGGAGAGCGCGCCTTTTTGCATCTGCTCGAAGCCGACAATGAGCACACAATCCACGGTGCCCGTCTGAATCGCCTGCGCCCCAAGCATGATGGCCGTCGAGCCCGTCGAGCAGTTGTTGTTCACGTTGAAGATCGGGATCCCGGTGAGGCCGACCTCGTAAAGTGCGCGTTGTCCCGAAGTTGAATCACCGAAGACGTAACCGGCGTAAGCCTGCTGCACCTCGTCGTACGTGATGCCGGCATCGGCGAGCGCCTTGCGGGAAGCCTCGGAAGCCATCGTGTTGTAGGGGTCACTCTTGCCGGGCTTCTGGAATTTCACCATCCCGACGCCGACCACATTCACTTTGCTCATCGTCGTTCTCCGTTCGTCCTTGCTGCTACTGCTGCTCGAGCTTGCCCGAAGATCACTTGAGTCCCTTCAAGAAACCCAGCCGATGCGCGACCGAAACATCGCCGTCGACTCGTAATTTTCCGCGCTGGTAGAGGTCCCCCGCAGTGGCTTCGAGGCTGCACAAAACCGCCAGGTCGGCATCGGACAGCGTCAGCGTCGTATCCGCCGTGAGCTTGCCCTCCGTGAGCTTGCCCTCGGTGACTGCAGCCGCGCCCGGCACCATCGAGACGAGCCAGGCCGCCGCCGGCTCCTTGACGACAAACGCGATCGTCGCCCGTACGTCATCGGCGAGCGCGGGATGCTCGGCGAGTCTCTTTGCGAGTGCCGCGAAAATCGAAGGCGCGTGCGCGGCGCCGCTCCCAACGGACGGACCGGCGGCACTCAGCGGTGCCGTGCTCGACGTTGCGGCCGGAGCCTCCCCGAAACCGCCCTCCCGAAGCAGCCTGGCGACCGCCTCTTTGGCCCATGCCGGCTCGATTTTCTGCAGGAAACTGAGTTTTTGGGAGGCCATGAGGTTCCCGCCGATCTTCATCTTTCCACCGAAGTAGAGCTTCTGCGGATCGGCCTTCCCGCTCGTCATGTCCATGAAGTCCGCGTTCGTCATCTCGAGCGTGCAGTCGGCCTTCTCGGGCGCACCCTTGGCGACCCTGCCCTTGCCGTTCTTGAGATCCAAGGTCCACGCGCTGTCCGGCACCGCGAGCTTGAAAGCGTAAACGGTTTGGATCTTTTCGATGAGCTCGGGGTGCTCGGCCACGTACGCTTTGATGCCGAGGAACACGTGCTCGGCCGTTGCTTCAAGAGGCTTCGCCGCGGCTTGCACTGCGACCGCGGCCGTCGCCGGCTTGCCCTTGGCAACGGGCCTCGGCACTTCGGCGTAGAACTCGACCGCAGAGTTGGAGAGAACCACCTCATCGCGCTCCTTTACTTTCGTCTGAAAAACGATGCGTCCTTCGGTTTCTTTCCACATCTCGGTAACGAGGGTGTCCCCGGGGAACACGCTCTTCGCCATGCGCACCTTGATGCTCTTGAAGTAACGGGGATCGCCGTTTTTTGCAAAGGCCTGAACGACGTGGCGCGCGGCGAATCCGAACGTACACAGCCCGTGGAGGATCGGCCGGTCAAAGCCGAAGAGGCTCGCGAAGGAGGGGTCGGCGTGGAGCGGATTGATGTCCCCGCTGAGCCGATAGAGCAGTGCCTGATTGGCGGAAACCTTCTCCTCGACGCGCGCATCGGGCTCGCGCGCTGGCGGGACGTTGACTTCACCCGACGGACCTCGATCACCGCCGAAGCCGCCCGCTCCGCGGATGAAGTAACTGTACTCGTTGATGGCGAGGAGCTCGCCGCTCGCGTCGAAGGTGCGCGCCTCGGTGAGGATGAGCGCACCCTTGCCCTTGTCGTGGATCGACTTTATTCGCGTTCGGTGCGTGAGCGTCCCGGAACTCGGGAGCGGCCTCAAAAGCTCGGTGTACTGCTCCCCATGAAGCAAGCGATCGATGCCGTAGTTGAGACCGGGCACCTGGTGACCTTGCTGCAGGAGCCCGATGAGTCCCTTCATCGCGGGAATGACCGCGTAGGTCGGGAACGCGACGAAACCATCGGTGTGCAGTTCGTAGACGAGTCGTAGCTCGGTGCCGACGGGATCACGCGCCGCGCCGATGCCAAGCGCGTACATCGCGAGATCCCGCTCGTCGTAGGACGAGGTGAGCTCGGGGTATTCGTAGCCCAGGGCGAGGTCCACATCGACGAGTTCGTTCCCTCCTCGACTCGGTCCTGCCTGCAGGTTTTCCAAGATCGGCGCCATCGATTGTTGGATATCCGTCGGGTGCGTCGCCCCTTCGAATGAAACGATCCGACTCCAGCTCTTTTTGATGAGCTCCGGCGTCACCGCACGACCCTGCCTCACGAGCTCACCCCGGCTGCGCTCCCAGCGCAACTTCGAGAAGAATCCGCCGCCAACCTCGAAGAGCCCGCCGGTCTCCTGGCAGTCTTCATGCGACAGCCAGGCGACGATCGGAGATACGTACTCGGGGGAGAGTGCATCCACGAGCTCCTTCGGCAGCACGGTCTCCGTGAGCCGCGAGCCCGCGATCGGCGCGATCGTGTTGACGTGAACGCCCTTCTTCTTGCCCTCGACCGCGAGCGTGTTGGCGAAGCCGACGAGTCCAAGCTTGGCCATCGCGTAGTTCGCTTGGCCAAAATTACCGTAAATTCCGGCTGCCGAAGCCGTCATGACGATGCGACCATAGCCTCGATCGCGCATGTGATTCCACGCGGCGCTCGTCACGGCAAAAGCACCCTTCACGTGCACTCGGTAGACCAGATCCCAGTCTTCCTTCGAGAGCTTGTGGAAGCTCACGTCTCGAAGAATGCCGGCGTTGTTGATGACGACATCGAGCTGCCCGTAGGTGTCGAGCGCGCACGTGACGATGCGTTCTCCATCCTCGACCGAGTCGTAGTTCGCCGTGGCCTCGCCACCTCCGGCCTTGATCTCTTCAACCACGGCATCAGCGGCTCGCGTGGACTTGCCGTCTCCGCGCATCGAGCCGCCGAGATCGTTGACGATGACACGCGCCCCACGACTTGCAAAAAGCAGCGCGTGAGCCCGACCCAGCCCGCCGCCTGCACCCGTGACAATCACCACCCGGCCATCGAAACGTAGGTCACTCATCGTCCTGCCTTGCCAGTTGGCGCGGGGGCGTTCGAG
>CANMZR010000028.1 GCA_947502375.1 Polyangiaceae bacterium | reverse complement strand
GGTGGCGCGGGTGGCGCGGGTGGCGCGGGTGGCGCGGGCTGACTCTTTGTGCGTCAGGGCTTTGGGGATTCGGTCACCGAGAGCGCGTCCTTGTCCACGAAAACGCCTTCCCAGCGTGCGACCACCACGCTGGCCAAACCGTTACCAATGACGTTGATCGTCGTGCGCGCCATGTCCATGACCTCATCGACCGCGAGGAGCATGGCAACGCCCGCTTCGCCGGGTAACCCGAAGCTAGCGCAGGTGCCGGCAATGATGACGAGGGTGGCTCGCGGCACGCCAGCGACGCCTTTCGATGTCAGCATAAAGGCCACCACCATGATGATTTGCTGCGAGAGACGAAGCTCGATGTGGGCGGCCTGAGCTATCGAGACGGACGCGAGGACGAGGTAAAGCGTCGAGCCGTCGAGGTTGAAAGAATACCCCGCGGGAATGACGAAGCTCGCTACGCGGCGAGGAACGCCGAACTCGACCACCTTCTCCAGGAGCTGGGGCAAGGCGGCCTCGCTCGAAGCGGTCGTGAACGCAGTCAGCGCGGGCTCACGAATTTTCCGCAGGAAGGCAAACGGGCTCACGCGGACGATGCGCATCACCGGGACGAACACCAACAAAAAGAGTAGAAATAGCGCGAGGTAGAGCGAGCCGACGAGCTTCGCATAGCGACCGACAAGATAGGCGACCGCAGGCCAGCCACGCACCACGACGCCGCCAACTTCATGCCCCGCGGCCATATGACTGACGTTGTAGGCCATCGCCCCAAAGACACCGATGGGCGTCAGCCGCATCACCATGTCCGTGTATTTGAACATGGTCTGCGCGGTGGCCTCGAGGGCATCGAGAATCGTTTTTCCCTGCGGTCCGATGCGCGTAAGCGAAACCCCGAACATCACAGCAAAGACGACGATCGGCAGCAAATCACCGTCGACCCAGTGTTTCGCCAGGTTCGATGGAAACAAGTGAAGGGCGATTTCCCAACCGGTCGCTGGCTTCACTTGAGCGACGCCGGATGACACCACGCCAAGGTCGATCGGCAACCCATCCCCTGGACGCAACCAATTCGCCACCGCGAGCCCAAGCGCGAGAGCAAGGGTCGTGACGACCTCGAAATAGAGCAGCGCTTTGCCGCCCATGCGCCCGACCGCTTTCAGGTCGCCCGTCTGTGCGATGCCAACCACCAGCGTCGATACGAGCAAGGGGACGATGAGCCCCTTGATGAGCGCGATGAACGCGCGCGACAAGAAGCGGAAGAATTCATACGCACCCGGCGACGAGTCCTGTGGGAACGAGCCCCCGAGGGCGACGCCGAGCACGAGCGCGACCAATATCCAGAGGGTGCCCGAGCGAAACCAGGGTTTGGCGACGGCTTTCGAAACTTCAGCCGGCTTTTGAGCGTCCATGCCCCGTTGGTATCACGGCCACCCCACCCATGAGCGGCGAGCGTTACGACCCTTCCTGGCTCTCGCTCCCATCGAGGCCCAGGATGGCGAGCGTACCGACCTCAGTCACCTGCAGTTCCACGGGCTCGCTACCCCGAGTCGCGGACCTCCCCGCGGACTCCTCTTCAAGCGAGACCGAGAGAAAGTGGACCAAGGCGAGCCACACGAGTTGGGCCGCGACGAGATGCGCAAGCTGCATCCAGACGGGTGCGAGCAAGAGCATATTGAGAAAGCCCAATGCCACCTGGCCTACGACCGAGACTCGAAGCTGCGTCCCCGCGTAGGCGACCGCTCGCGATGTTTGCGTTCGCTCAATCGCCTGACGGGCCCCAAGCAACAGGAACGCTGTGCCAATCGCCAGGAACGGGTGAACCACCCGCAGCTGAACGAGCCAGTGAGCCCTTGGAGCGAGGTCCTGGCGTAACGCATCGGCCAATCCTTTTGCTGGGAAAAGCGTATCGCCGAGGGCAGCGATGGCGCCCGTGGCACCCGTGGCCAGGGTCGCGATGATGGCCGCGACTCCTAGCACCCACACGAGCGTTCGACCCTTGAATTGCAAGTGCCGTGCGCCGTTTGCGCGCCAGACGACGAGCCCGAGCGTGCCGACGAGCAGGAACGTGTTGACGAGATGGCAGGCCATCCAAACCGCCCGCGCCGCGGACTGATCCTGCGCGACGTACTTCAAAAGGACGATGCCCGCACCGATCAAGACCTCGCCGAGCATAAAGACGCTAGCCCACACGACCGGCGTGCGAACGGGATGCCCTTTCGGGAAACTCCGACGCGACCAAACGAGCTGCGCGAGCACGAGCAGGGCCGACAGGCCCGACGTCACCCGGTGAGTGAACTCGACCAGCGTGGCAACCGTCGGCGAACGCGGCAAAATGGTCCCGTTGCAGGTCGGCCAGTGGCTCCCACAGCCGGCGCCCGAGCCGCTCGCGCGAACGTAGCCGCCCCAAAGAATAACCCCAACCGTCACGAGCAGCGAAACCCTGGAGAGCGTGCGATACCGCAATTGGTCACGGCTCATGCGGGCGGCTTAGCGCAACACGCGGCCTACAGCCACCTGGAACTGCGCGTTCGACGTCGCCCGCGTGAGCGACTGCAACATCCCGAAGAGCACGACCGAAAACGTAGCGACCTGCGGCTAGAATGACCCGATGCCGTCTCCGCTATCCATCACCGAGCACTATGTGCGGACGCCTGACGGCTGGTCACTTCACCTGCGCCGCACGGTCTCACCGGGACATTTTCAAGCGAACACCCAGCCGCTGCTCGTGGTCCCCGGCTACGGGATGAACAACTTCATCTTCGGCTACCACCCGCGCGACACAAGCATGGAGCGTTGCCTCGCAGAAGGCGGGTTCGAGGTCTGGTCCTTCAACTTACGTGGGCACGGTGACTCGCAGCCCACCGGCAAACGGGCGGGCCCCATCACGCTCAAAGCATACGCGACGCAGGACGTTCCGGCGCTCGTCAACCACGTGCTTGGAGCCACCCGCACGACCGCAAGCTCGCTCGTCCTCATCGGCGCAAGCCTCGGCGGAACGGTGGCCTACCTGTACTTGGCTCTCACGGACAACGCGCCTGTGAGTGCGCTCATCACGATGGGCTCTCCCTTGCGCTGGAGCGAAGTGCATCCGCTCGTAAAGGCCGTGTTCGCCTCCCCTCGGCTCGCGGGCGCGGTCACGATAAAAGGCTCACGTCGGCTCCTTCAGAGCCTCTTGCCAGCCCTCCGAAAGGCACCCTCGCTGCTCGGCCTCTACATGAACACCGCGACCATCGACATGCAGCACATCCGCGAGCTGACCCGCACCGTCGAAGACCCGCTGCCGTCGATCAACCGCGATCTCGCCATCTGGCTTGCGACCCGAGATCTCATCATCGACGGCGTGAACCTCACGAGTGCGGTCGGGCACGTGACGTTGCCGTTGCTCGTCGTATTGGCGAATCGAGATGGGGTCGTTCCACCCGCTACGACCCTCAGCGCGACCGCCGCGTGGGGTGGGCCGGTCGAAGTCCTCAAAGTCGGAGACGAACGCAACTGGTATGCGCACGCCAACCTGTTCATTGCAAACGACGCAAAACAGCTCGTTTTCGAGCCGATGATCGCCTGGCTTAGAAGCCGTTCCGCGAGCGGTTGAGCCGCTGATGCGCTCAAGGCGTCAGGAGCTGGTCCGGGTTTTCGAGAGCGTTCGAGGTGCACGTTTTCGAGGCCGTGACCGGATTGCACCGCGACGGCGTTCCCCCCGGGATCACCACGAAATAGGGCGTGGTGTCCACGAGCGCCGGGTAATCGGTGCTGACAAAGTGCGCGCCGCTCGCGAGGGCTGCCGTGCGTTTGCTCGTATCGTTCGCCGCCGCCTCGACGCCGTCCGAGTCGGCTCGCGTTCGCACCAGCATGTGTGCGGCGAGACCAGCCGCGATCCGAGCCGCATCCCCAATCGGATCGTTCGCCACCATCACAGCGGCGTAAGGATCACCCGGGTTCGAGTCCGGAAAGACCAGCCTCCCTTCGAGGTCGTGGTGCTCGTGGGTGTAGGCACGCTGCGTTTCGCCGATGTCGTCCATCGTGAAGATCACCTTGCCACGCGTCTCCCCGAGGGTCGGCCAGCCGGACGCAAGCCCTGCGGAAACGTTTGCGTGAGCGCCCTTTACAAAAGCTGGGGTCACGATCCGAGGCTCCGGCCAGACCGACAGAATCTCTCGATGCAGCTCGTCGAAAAAAAGTTCGTGGTCCCCGTTTTGGTTGTCTTTCAATTCAAGCTGGATAACGAGCGGGTGATGCCCGCGATGAGCGTCCGACCAGCTCTTCGCAACCGTCAGGCACTCGACGAGAGTCGCGCAGGTCGTATGGTCGTCGATGAGCTTCAGGTGAAACACGTTGAAGGTTCCGAGCTCGAAGTGCAGGTCGAGTTCGATGTGTCGGATCCCGAGCTCCGAGAACTGGCGGTCCAGCGAGAGATTCGTGTAATCCCAGGCGAGCAGGTCGTTGTTCGGTGGCTCGACGTGGTAGCTGTTGTGGGTCGATTTCGTTTGCAGCTCATCGATTCGTAGCTCGCCGTCGAATGGATAATCGTAGACGGGCTGCACGTCGGTGAGCGGTGTCTCAGGCTCGTCCGTCTTCGCGCAGCCAGTCGAACACAGCGTTCCGAAAAGAAACGCGAGAGGCAAGCCGAGCTCCGAAGCGCGCCGCATTTGTGCAAGGTTACCCTTCAGGCCGCTTGCCGTCGACTCCGCCTGAGACCGCGTACGCGGAACTTGCAAAGAGCCGGGAGCGGACGGAAAGTGATGGCGATGGCTGGAAGAACGTTTGTCACCGGTGACATTCATGGCGACCTCGACGCACTTTTGCGAGTCGAGCGGAAGCTTCCCAAGATGGACTCCGGCGACACCTGGGTTTTCCTTGGTGACTACGTCGATCGCGGACCGAGGTCGGCCGAAGTGGTCGATTGGGTGCGCAACCTTTCACGGCGTAGTCCAGCGAAAGTCATCGCCCTCAGGGGCAACCACGAGGATGCCTGGCTGAAAGTGATCGACGAGGGTTGGCCCGAGTTCGTCGTGCCTGCGGGACACGGCTGCCGACAAGCGATGGCCTCTTACATCGGGAGAGCTGCCTCCGACGACGACCTCGACCCGAGCCTCTGGAAGCTGATGCTGCGCGGTGGTTTTTTCCCGCTGGACGTCATCGAGTGGATGCGGGGACTGCCGTTTTATTTCGAGGACGAACACGGGATCTACGTGCACGCAGGGCTTGTGTCGTCTGGCGACAACACCTTCTTTCACCCATCGAACACCCCGCAAAAGGTGGCGCTCCTGTGGTTGCGCGATCAGAATTTCTTCCGGAATTATCGAGGCAAGCGCGTCCTATTTGGTCACACCGTCACGGGCACGCTGCCACCCGAGCTCTCGTCGTACACGCCGGAAGACCCCTCCGACATGTGGGCCGGTCCGTGCACAATCGGGCTCGACACGGGAGCTGGCAAAGGCGGATTCTTGACGACGATTGAGCTGCCGACGCTTACCGTCTACGAGTCGCGCGAAGCCCGCGCGGTCCGATAGCTTCGGACGGCGACGCACCCACGGAAACGATTCGGGCGGCCCCGCGTCGGTCGAACAGGAGCCGCCCTCGGCGCACGACCTTGGTCGTTTTCTTACGGCTGAGGCAGAGCGTCCACCGGCTGCGCAAACGCCTTCGTCAACTGGCGGAACATTTCCAGTTGATCGACGTAGCCCTGAAGAACGGCGACGGCGCCCGGATTCGTCGCGTCCTCTTTCGCGTGTCCCTGGGCATCGAAGATCAGAATTGGCGTACCGTAGGAGTCCACCTTCGCCTTGCCGCTCGCATCACGCTCCACCTCATACGCAAACGTGAGCAGGCGATTCGCCCATTCCAACATGCGCGCCCCCGCCGCCTTTTCGCGCAGCTCGCCGAGGAGCTTCTCTTTACCCGTCGAACGGGCGCGGAACGTGAGGCCGCTCTTCGGGTCGTAGAATGCGATGATTTCGTCGTCGTACCAGTCGGGCAACTCGCTCGGGAGCACGGCGAGTTTCGCCTGATTCACGAAGTCGTAGGACCAGTTGCTCGGGAAGAACATCGCACCCCACACCATGGCGTAGAGGCGTTCGTTCCAGCCATAATTGGGCTCGACGAGCTGCGTACCGGCCGCCATCGCGGAGGGGCCTTTGGACGCGGACCAATTCGGATAGAGCACTGAAAAGTCCGGCGGGTTCAGGTCAGCCTCGGCGAGCCCCATCACGCGCGGCGCGTAGGTGTCGTAGTCGTCCGTCAAAAGTGCGTTGTAAAGGCGACGAACCTGCTCTGGATAAGCCGTGGCGAAGTTCACGTTCTTGTAACGCCCGTCGATGAAGTCCTCCTTCGAGTTCGAGATGAAGCTGTCGAATGCTTCCGAGAGGTAATAGATCGCCCAGACCTTGTCGTAATAGGAGCCAGCCTGCGTCTGGTAGTCGCCCCACCAATAGCCCTGCTCGTAATCAAAATCGTTGTGAACGTAACGGCCGTCGCCGAGGGGCAAACGAAAATTGTATCCGTAGACGTCCGGCAACGCATCGGGATCCACGCCATGGACGACGCCTGTGACGCCGCGCGGTTGATTGACGAAATAGCAATCGGCGCTCGAGCAATAATAGCCAGGCTCCGGTCGCGTCAGCATTCGAGCGAAGAGTTCGAACGCCGTACTCGACCCGAGCGCGAGCGGCCCGTAGGCACCGTCTTTCAAGAACGCCGGGTCGGGCTTGGTGGGGTCACCGCTCAAAAGCGCGGCGAACCCGAAGGTCTTGGCAATCGACTGGATCGGCTCGAGGTAGCGCGACTGCACGCGCGCGACGACGGCATCCGAATTGAAGTTCGAACGGTTCCTACGAAAGCTGTCCTGTACGTAACGGAGCTCGTACTGGCTTTCGAGAAAGCGCACGATCTCATAAGTGTCGGTATCTGCATCGTCGGTGAACGTCGTCACGTTGCCGGCGTCCGCGTACTCGTCGCTCTGGAAAAGGTAGCCTCGGCGGACTCGCCCTTCGCTATCCACGGCGCGCGGCACCCGCCCCCAGGAAAACTGAGCGTAGGCGGGATTGTCCGAGAAAGACTGCATGTCGCGGTAGTCGACGACATCGAGTGGCTGCTCCTTGCAGACCTTTCCGAGCACCGCATTCGGAGCGTCGCTCGGCTCGCAATTCCCGATGAGCTGAAATTCGTTCTGGTACTGCGAGTAGTGGATGTTCTCGTAGGATGCCTCGGTGGAGGTCGGCGGAAAGTAGTAGACGCCGGTCAATCCGGGATTGGTTCCAAAGGCCGTCAGCTTGTAGGCCTTCGCCTTCGCGTCACCCGAACCCTCCACCGAGACGCCCGGGGCAGCCCACACATCGAGGACGTCCCCGTAGATGAAGCGCATCGCCGCACGGTCGTATTTACCGAGCAAACGCTGGTCTTGCGACGTATCTCCCGGGTAGTCCATCACGCTTGTCGTGGCATACGAGCCGATGTCGTTCTCGAGTTCCTCCGCCGAGATGGGATCGCGCCAGCGCGGGCCGATGCAACCCGAACCGTCGGTCGTCCCGTCCGCGCAGGCCTCGGTCACGGTCGCGTTTTTGGACCGGAGCTGCCAATAGGCCGCGTCATAATTCAGCGAGTCGAAGGATGCGGCGAAGTTGTGGCGCAGCCCCATCGAGTGGCCGAGTTCATGTGCCAGCACGCCCTTCGTGTATTCGATCCGAGCCCACTCGTAGATCTTCTGACGCCAGGTCGCTATCCCCTGTGGGTCGTCTTTGCTCGGTAGCCCGAAGAGCTTCTTGGCCTTCGCCGCTAGCCCCGCGAGGTTATCCGGCTCGACATCTTCCCGGTCGAGGCGGCAGCTGCCGTTGCGAGCGCGAGCGAGGAGGCCCTGACGCTTCAAGGCTCGGCGCATGGCCGGGTTTTTCGGACCCAGTGGCGACGCCCGACGGATCGTCTCAGCGGTCACCGGAGCGGTCGGATCGTATCCGGCGAGCTGCGCCATTTCGGGCGAAATAAGCTGGGCTTCGAGCGCCGTTCCCTTCATTCGTCGTAGCCGCTCGGCGAGCGCGCCGTTCCCAGGACCGAGTCGGCCAAGCTTGGCCAGAGCATCGAGCCGACGCTTGTGCTTGAGATGAGGGTTCTCATTGGCTTGCGTCGAGGGCGCGATGTTCGACAGGTAGGACGTGAGGGACTTCGGATCGAACGCCTGAGAATGCCGGTCGAGTTCCTCCTTCGACATCGGACGCCCTGCCCGAGCGGCAGCTCCACCCTTCTGAAGCTCCTTCACCCAGCTCGCGACGTTTTCTCCTTTAACGTAGGCCGAAGGGTCGAGAAGACCTTCGGTGAGCATCAAGAGATCGGCGAGTTGTGCGGCCGCATGGTCCGTACGGGCACCCCAGATGTTGACGCTGCCGGATATTTTTTCACCCGACAGCGGGTCTTCGGCATCGACCATGATGCCCCATGGCGACATGGTCTGCGGCTCGACGATGTTGGTGATGAAGTTGTAGCGCAGGTCCCCAAGGCGGGGCGCCGTCCCGAGGCTCCCGCACGCGACATCATCCCCCAGCGCCACCGGGTTGTGGCACAGCACGAAGACGTTCGGGATGCTCGTCGGCTGGTCGGCGACCAGCGGCGGGACGAAGTCGTCGGACCACGGGATGGGCCAACCGACCTTGCTCTCGCAGTCGGTGTCCTTGGTGCGGCGGCACTCGGCGAGCCGACCCGCCAGCAAGGCCACGCGCGCCGCCGTGTCCCACGCGCCCAAGGTTTCACGCGTCGCCTCGAACAACTCGGCCGGAAAGCCATCGTTCACAAACCACGGGATCGTGCGGATCGCGCGCTCACGAAGGGGGATCGTGCAGCGCTGGCGAAACTCGTCGCAATGCGAGCCGTGCCCAACCTCCGCGCACTCGTCTTCGGTGCCGTCGTGGTCATCGTCACGGTGCAGGTTGGCTTGAAACGGCGTCGTCGCTTGGGTGCCGCAGGGAGTCGCCGTGTGGGACTTCAGGAAGAGGTCCCAGCGCGAAGCGAAGCGATGCCACTTGTCGTCAACGACGCCGTAGCCCTTCTCGAAGCCGAAGCGATCTTGCGTGAACACGCCCGCGAGGTCCATCCGCTCGCCATTCCAATCGCTGGGCTCGTAGTCGCTGTCCTTCGCGCGCATGAAGGCCGTGCGCAGCTTCAACTCAGTGGGATTGCAGCTTTGTTCCGGCAACGCGCCGACGAACCAACACGCCGGATATTTCCCCCACTCGGTGTCGACCACGCCGGGCTTGGCCAGCACCTTGTTGGTGATGTCGAAGTAACCCTCATCGACGGAGAAAACCGGGGCATCCGGATGGGACGGGTCGCTCACGTAATACGCGAGCGGCTCCCACTCGACGGCATACAAGATGCCGATCTGCGAAAGCGTATCGAGAGAATAGGCGTCCGTGACGAGGTTCTTCGACCAGTCGACGCGAAAGTATTCCCGGTCGTACCAGGGCTTGTCCGTGTCGTTTTCGACGATCACGTTGAGTTCTTCACCCGTCGACGGATTGTAATCGGTCCGAATGTCGAAGTGCTTTTCGATGGTGAAGGCCGCCACGATCTGCCCGTCAGGCGTGGCCTTCAGGCCTTTCTTGTCGGTGTCTTGAACGAGCTCGTAACGGAGCCGCGCAACCAGCGATTTCTCGGTTATTTCCCAGCGAACCCGCGTCATCGCCTGACCGTCGGCGCTCGTGATGAGGCCGTCCGAGTTCGCGCCGTACATCACGTCGACGACCGACACGTGCATGTAGAACTCGGGATCATCCTCGGCGTTCCTGAGCTCACCGACAAAAAACGTCTTCGCAAGGGCGTTGGCTTGAACGCGCCCGATAGGCGGGCGCTCCATGGAGCAGCCGGTCCCCAACGCAAAGGACAGCATGGCCAGAACGAGCAAGCGGAGCGCGGGCAACAATCGACGCATTCGGAATTCCTCGGCGGATGGAACGGTGAGCAAAACGAAACCGGTCGGGATTATCGCTTAGCCAGCGGCAACTTCAACCGCGCCCTTCATCGACATTGAAACGAACCTCGAAACGAAGGCCGTGAAAAGCCGCAGAAGTCGGAATCGATGGGGCGTGTTAGCGTATGAGAGGAATGCGTAAAGTTGCGGGCGTCGCGGTAGGGGGCTCGTTCGTGCTCGCCATCCTGAGTTCGAGCGCTTGCGGAGCGACGATCATCGTCCAGGTGCTCCCCGGCGAGGGCGGCACCTCGAATAGCCAGGGCAGCGTTGGCGGGGACGACGTGGGAGCCGGCGCTTCGACGAACGGTTCGATGGGCGGGCCGACCACCACGCCCACGGTATCCGCGGTGACCGGCGGGCAGACCGGACCTGGGTTGGACCTCTGCGCGAGTGCCTGCACCGCCGCCGTCGCATGCGGGGTCACCACCACGTACGAACAATGCCTCACGGGCTGCAACGGCGTCAGTCCCGCCTGCGCTTCGAGCCACCAGGCTTGGTTGCAATGCCTGGCCAGCACGGGAACTTTCGAGAAACCGGCTTGCCCGGGTGAGCTTGGCTGCCAGCAAGCCCTTTTAAATGACACGCTGTGCAACGGTGGCTGCGCAGGTGGCTCGTGCGGAGCCGGTCCGAGTGGGAGTTGTGCGTGCATCGCGATGTGCACGGCGGGCACCTATGAAAGCTCGTGCTTCCCAGATGGCAAGGGCATGGCGGCCTGCGAATGTCGCGCAAACGGCAAGCTCATCGGAAAGTGTTTCGGACCTGGGGAAGAGAAGTTCTGCGACGCATTCCATAGCTGTTGCGCCGAGATTTTATTCGTCGACGGCTAACCACCGGTGCGCGGGTAGCCCGTCCATGTGGGCGAACCCTTAGCTCGTCAAAGGACGGCGCGTCGAGCTTCTGCGTTGCGTCCGCCGAGGTTCCCATAGCGATGGTAATCATGGCTGATGCTTTGCTCGGAAACGTACCAAAGCAACTCGAGCAAGCCTTCGCCAAGCACCGGCGCGTGCGCGACATAAACACCCGTATCGCCGACCGCGTCGAGGACCGCTCGCGGCACGCGGGATGCGCCGGCATAGCGCACCCGGTCGGTGCCACGCTCCTTGATGCGCGTCGCTAACTCGGCATCGGTTTCCTCGACAATGGCAAACATGGCGCCCCAGCTTTTCGCAGCTTGTTCGAGCCACTCGAGCCCTGAATGGACGAGCCGAGGAGGCAAGCTCACAACGACCCCTGCGCCGACCGTGCGTGCGCCGGCGACGCGCGCGACCACGTCGAACACCGAGTCCTCGCGGTGGACACGGACGTGGACGCGCGGCACCGGTTGGTAGCGGCGGAGGTTGTCCTGGCCCACGAGCTTGAAGTGATCGTGCTCAACGCCAAATTCCGTTCGATAGCTCGAATCGTAGCTCTGAAGTGCGCGCAGGAGACGCCGTGCATCCTCATTTCGAGCGAGGCTTTCCGAGGCCGCCTCGGCACTTCGAGCCTGCAAGCCCGCCCTCAATTGCTCGAGCCCCGCGTCCGCGTAGGGACGTCGCTCGAGTGGGAGTTGTCCGACAGCCTGCTCGTTCGAAGGCTTTCTTTTATCGGCTTCCGGTGCCGGCGAACGGTCCGCGAAGTTCATCAACTGCGCCACGTAATTCGGCCCACCGGCCTTGATCCCAGGACCGAACGCGCTCTTTCCAACGCCACCAAATGGCTGCCGCAAAACGATGGCTCCGGTGGTCACACGATTGACGTAAAGATTCCCCGCTCGAAGGTGCTCCCGCCAATAGGTCTGCTCGCGCTCATCGAGGCTCTCGATGCCGCTCGTCAAGCCGTAGCCGGTTTGGTTGACGAGCTGGATTGCATGAGCGAGATCGTCCGCACGCATCACCGAGAGGACCGGTCCGAAGAACTCCGTCAAATGGCTATAACTCCCGGCTCGCACGCCCCATTTGACGGCGGGCGAGTAGAGGCACGGATTGTCGGCAAGATTCTCCGAGAGCAGTGCCCATGACTCGCCATCGTCGAGTTCCTTCAGCCCGCGCAAGAGGTGCCCAGTCGGTGGCACGATGAGCGGTCCGAGGCGCGTGTCAAAGGCCCAGGACGAACCGACCTTCAGACTCGCGATGGCATCGAGCAGCGTCTTTTGAAATTCGGGGTCGTCGTAGACCTCGCCCTCGAGCACGAACAACGAGGTCGCGGAACACTTTTGACCCGAGTGCCCGAAGGCCGAGTGAAGAATGTGTTTGATAGCGAGATCACGGTCGCTCATCGCCGTCACGATGGTGGCGTTCTTGCCGCCCGTCTCAGCGAGCAAATTCATATCGGGCTTCGCTTCGAGCATCCGCAGCGCCGTTGCCGTGCCGCCTGTCAGAATGACGACATCCACCGCCGACGAGCCAACGAGCCGACGACCGCCGTCCTCGACCGAGCAAGGTGCAAGCTGGAGCGCCTCCTTGGGCACGCCGGCGCGCCAGAAGCACTGGCAAAGAACGTAAGCGCAAAGCACGGTGTGCGGCGACGGCTTCACGATGACGGTGTTGCCCGCCGCGAGACCAGCCACGATGCCGCCGCAGGGAATGGCGACAGGAAAGTTCCAGGGCGAGACCACGGCAACAACGCCTTTGGGCTTTGCGGCAACGGTCTTCAAGTTGCGAAAGTCGCGCGCCGTGGCCGCGTAATACTCGACAAAATCGATGGCCTCGGCGATCTCGGGATCGGACTCGCCGACCGTTTTTCCGCCATCGGCCAGCGCCGCGCCGATGAGTTCTCCCCGAGCTTTTCGTAGCTCGTGGGCCACCCTCGAAAGCGTGCTCGCTCGCTCAGCCTCACCGAGCGTGCGCCAGCCTTTCGGATCGGCCACGGCACAAACGATCGCCCGATCGATGTCGGCCGAGGTCGCAAGTCGGTGCCGCGCCACGACGACTCCCGGGCGCGAAGGATCGAAAGACAGCGCGATTTCTCGGTCGAAAATATCTTCGCCCGCGAGCACGAGCGGCACTTCGACTGCGTGTTGCCCCTCGCGAGAATGCCAATCTCGAACGAGCGCCTCGGCCCATTCGAGATTGTGTTCGAGCGAAAACTCGGTAGCCGGATCGTTGTCAAAATCCTGTGTCGAAAGCACCCTCGCGGCGAAAACTTTCGGCGGCTCGTTGCGATTCTGAGTCCGCCGTGACGCCGACGGAAGGGCCGCCTGCAATTCAAAGCTGTCGAGGAACAACTTTTCGAGATCACGCCAAACTTTGGAATCGACTTCGAGCTTGAAGGCATGCCGGAGAAAGTTTTCCGGACCGGTGTTCTCGTCGAGCCGACGGATCAAGTAGCCGATGGCGCTGATGAACTCTTCACGGCGGGTCGCGGGCGCATAGAGCAGCAAGTCCGGGGCGAGCTCGCAGATGGCCCGGCGCTGATGGTTCGCCATTCCTTCGAGCATTTCGTATTGCACGCCGCTCTCGATGCCCTGCTCGCTCGCAAGCACGAGGGCATAGGCAATCTCGAAGACGTTGTGCGACGCGACACCCACGCGCATGGCCGCCACGTGGTCAGGCGTGAGCGCGAGCTTCAGCATTCGCTTGTAGTTCGCGTCCGTTTCAATTTTATTTTGAAAGGGAGCCTGCTCCCAGCCGCCGACCGAGGCTTCGAAGCGCTCGGACTCCATGTTGGCGCCCTTGACGAGCCGGACCGTGACCGGCGAGCCACCTTTCTGGATGCGCTTCTTCGCCCAGGCGAGCAGCTGTTGCTGCACGAGGAAAGAGTCGGGGATGTAAGCTTGCAAGGCGATCCCCGCATCGACGCCCTCCAGTCCGGGGCGCTCGAGAGTGCGCATGAAGGCCTCCGCCGTGAGGCCGAGGTCTCGGTATTCTTCCATATCGAGGTACACAAACTTTGGAACGCGGGTTCCATCCGGACGCTCGAAGCGCGCTTTCGCTGCCGCTCGATACAAAAGTTCGAGTCGGTCGGCGAGGAGCTTCACGGCATGACGGCGACCAAGGGACGTAATTTGCGAGTCAATCGTCGAGACTTTCACCGAGATCACTTCAATTTCAGGAAGCGTCAAAGCAGCCAGGTACGACTGAAAGCGCTCTCTGGCGGCGGCTTCACCGAGCAACGCTTCCCCAAGGTAGTTCACGTTCATGCGAACTCCCTGACGGGCACGCTCGCGAAGGTGTTCCGCCAACTCCGCGTGCTCGGCGGGAAGGATCACGTTGGCCGTTTCCGCGCGCATTCGCTCCTTCACCATCGGCATGCTCACGCCCGGCAGGTAACTGCCGAACGATTGAAAGCCCTTCAGCATCGCGCGCTCGAACGGACTGAAAAAACGCGGCACCCCCTGCACGTCGAGAATGTGCGTGAGCTGTTCGGCGGCCCGGCGCGGCGTGCGCGCGCGAAAGGCTTGGTCGGTGATCTGGGTGAGCGTCGCCTTGTCCGTCGGACTCTGCATCATGCGCTCGAACTCAGCTTGTTGCCGACGTTCGTCGCTCGTCTGCAACTCCACTCCACGCTTCTGGAGATGACGCGCGAGGACGAGAGCCTTCTGCACGCTCGGGGGGAGTGACGAGCTCGGATCGACGACGACTTTTTCGAGGATCGCAGCGAGGCACTCTTGCGGCAACATGCTGCAAGCGTCACCCGATTCTGGACTCGCCGGCAAGTTCAACTCTGGTCTATCATCAAGGCGATGATTTCCTCGTTTGCTCGCTCCCTTTTCGCCGGGCTGGTGCTCGTGCTCGGTCTCGCCATGGGCTTTGCGTCCTGCAGCCGCACAATCGACCTCGGCTACCCTGGTGACGATCTGCCTACGTTGAGCTGCGGCGACAGCACGTGCTCGCCCGACGAGACCTGCGCCACGTGCCAGCCCGATTGCGGGTTCTGCGAGGCTTGCGGCGACGGGACGTGCGCCAAGGACGAGACTTGCGGGAATTGCGTCAGTGACTGCGGCGTGTGCGAGACGTGCGGCAACACCACGTGCGAAGCGACTGAGAATTGCGCGAGCTGCCCACTCGACTGCGGCAAGTGCTTGAGTTGCGGCAACGAGGTTTGCGACGACGGCTTCGAGGACTGCACGAGTTGCCCGCTCGATTGCGGTCTTTGCAAGTCGTGCGGCGACAAAACCTGCGACGCGAGCGAGAGCTGCTCGAGCTGCCCACAAGATTGCGGTGCGTGCGAAGCCTGCGGGGACGGCTTTTGCACGGCCGGAGAAGATTGCGTCACGTGCGCGCCGGATTGCGGAGTCTGCAAAAATTGCGGCGATGGCAACTGCCTCGCGCCGACCGAGACCTGCTTTACCTGCCCGAGTGACTGCGGAAAATGCCCGGGCTGTGGCAACGGAGTGTGCTCGGGCGGTGAGAACTGCGCCTCGTGTCAGAAGGACTGCGGCGTATGTTCGGTTTGCGGCAATGCGGTCTGCGAGGGCCCCTACGAAACGTGCACCAACTGCAACCAGGACTGCGGGAACTGCCAGGTCATCGGCTGCCTTGAGGTCGTCACCTGCGCCCTTGGGTGCATCGACCTTGGGGGCATCCCGCCCAAGTTCAGCCTGAGCTGCATCGCCAACTGCGAGGCCAAGGGTTGCGCGGACGTCCAGTATTTCGTCGATGAATTCGTGAACTGCGCGCTCGCGAACATTGGGACATGTCTCGGCGACGGCGGCGGGATCGGCTGCATCCAGAAAGCGTGCGAAGCGGAGCTGGCCGCCTGCATCGGCGCGAAGTGCTAGGGCACGCGCGAACGCGGGAGCGGGAGCAGACAGACGCGTCCACGTCCCACGCTTCGGCATGACCCAGTAGCTGAGCGACGCAATCGTCAGCTCGCGAAGTGACGGACTCAGCCGGACTCAGCCAGCTCCACCGGCACCACCGGCACCACCGGCACCACCGGCACCACCGGCACCACCGGAACCACCGGAACCGGTCGTCGGGGGTGCTGCACTCCCGAGCGGGAACCGAAGCGGGCAGGTCTTCTCGTCGCCGCCTTTCTTGACGCAGTCCGCATTCAATTCGAGGCATTTCCCGCCGGACTTCGTCATGATGCACGCGTAATCGGTTCCAGCCATCGCGCAATCGGTGGTGATTTTGCAATCGGTGGTGGTGAAGCAGTAGCCGTTATCCGCGAAGTTGTTGCCGTTGCACCACCACGACGGGTTCGCACACTGGCCGTGCTCCGTGCATGCGAGCGTGCAGCGACCGAAGTCCCCGGCACCGTAGCCGACGGGTTTGAAGACGCAGAGGCCCACCGAGAGGCCGCCGCAGTCGTTGGTGTTCGCCAGGTCGGAATCGCCGAGCACGCATGGGCTCGAGCAGATGGAAGCGTCCGTTCCGGTGAACTTCTGGCAGAACCCGGCACACTCCGCGACTTTCGCATCCGGGTTGCACGCGGCACCGAGCGGCTTGCCAGTCTTCACGTCATCGACGCAAAAACCTGTTCCGGGATCGCACTTACGGCCGTCACACTGGCTGTCTTTGCCGCAAGCGGGAAGGCACACGGTCCCGGCGTTGAGCACCGAACAGCGCAAATCATCGCGACCATGACACTTGTCTTCGGGCAAGGGATCGTCGACGTATTTCAACTCCGGTCCGATCGTACAGCCAAGAAAACACTCGCCCTCGGCAGCGTCTTTCGGAATGAGGCACAAACTGCCCTCGCCCGAGCAGTCGCCCTTGGTGAGGCACGTTTTCGTACAGTAACCATTGGCCGCGCCACCGAGGAGCGCCGGCGAATCCGACTGTGCGGTGATGCACCGGAAGCCACTGCCGCAATCGCCGTCCTTCGCGCACGCGGCCGCAAGCGCACTGCCTCCGGACATGCCGGTCGAGCTGGACACCGGCCCGACGACGGTGACCGTGGCTGCGTGAGTGACGGAGGCTGAACTCGTCGCACCGCCGGCCCCTGGGGTCGGATCGGGATCGGACTTACAACCCCAAAAACCCACGAGTACAAGCGTCAAACCTGTCGCAGCAACCCACGTCGTCGTTCGCATGCGGTCTTAAATAGCGGAAAACGTGTTGGCTCGCAATCCATACGGCACGAGTTCACCCGTCAAAACCGTCACCCAAGGTGCCGAACTCAGCACTGCCGCCGAACTCAGCACTGCCACCGAACTCAGCACTGCCGCCGAACTCAGCGCAAGGGCGCCAACGCGAACCGATTGCGCCCGGCTTCCTTGGCTTCGTAGAGAGCCGCATCGGCCGCCACGACGAAGTCGGTTGGCGTCGCCATGTGCGGCTGCCACAAGGCTACCCCCAAACTGACAGTCAGACGGAGGCATTGCTCACCGATATCGAACTCGGTGCCCTCGACGCATCGGCGCACGCGCTCAGCGAACGAGCTACCTTGTTCAAGCGATATGCCACGGGCAATGATGACGAATTCCTCACCGCCATAGCGGGCGAACACGTCCTCGGAACGCACGAGGTCGAGCGTCACTTGGCCAAGCTTCTCGAGCACCCGGTCCCCGGCGAGATGGCCATGCGTGTCGTTGACACGCTTAAAATGATCGATATCAAACATCACGAGACAGAGGGTCGTCGAGTGACGGCTTGCGAAGCGAACTTCCTTCGCAAGGGCATCATCGAAGTAGCGCTTGTTGTAAGCCCCGGTGAGGGCATCTCGAAGCGCGGCATCGTAAAGCTGCTGCTGAAAGCGCTCTTCGAGGCGGTCACCGAGCGCATAGCGGAGCACCGTTGTCTCGCCGACGCGGAGTTTGTCCCCCTCCTTCAACGAGACCCGCGTGATGCGTTCGTCGTTGACGTAGGTCCCGTTGGAACTACCCATGTCCTCGACGATGAACTCAACGCCCACACGGAGGATCCGACAATGCGAACGAGAAATGCTGTCGTCGTCGAGGTTCACCTCGGCGCGATGCGAGCGCCCCACGATGAGCTGGGCCGCGTCGATAGGAAAGATACGACCCGTCTCGCTCCCGGTCAGGACAAGGAGGTGCGCACGCACCGAACGCTCCAGAACGGCGGCGAAGGTCGTGATTTTCGTTCTCCCGAGTTCGTCCTCGGGGGGAGGGTCATCATCAAACCAATCCGTCACTTCGTGTCCAAGGCTAGTGCCTCGATTCATTCGAGTCGAGGGGTAAGTAAACCGCAGTGCCCGAGTCAATAGCATGGCCAATCGATGGGTCACTCGCCGGCTAGAGCAACAGCCTCGCCAAAACGGGGACGTCGCGTTACCCATCGGTTCGATCGATTCGGGGTACTCGTCCCAAGTGTGCCGTCTGTCTCGCATCATCGATACGCCCGTTGGCTGACTTGACGAAGACGCTGGCGTCGCGAAGAATACACCGGCTAGCCGGTTGGTGAAGACGGCGAGCGGAGCCCTTGCGTTGGGTCCGGCTTGAATTGGAAATACGGAACTCGAGTTACGCGCCAGCCATCCCCCGGCTCGAGTTCGTTCTTTCCGCAAAAAACGCGCGATCAGCCGCTGAGTCACGGTGACGCAGACGGCACGGGAACGGTCGCCGGCAGAAGCGGAGTCCCCCGCACGAGCCGCGGGATCGAGGCATCCGGGTGAGCTGCGGCACTCCAGGCCGAGACCCACGAAAGCCATGCGATCGATTGCTCGCGAAAAAATAAATAGCGCGTGTCGATGATGCGCAAAGGTCGCGTCGGCGGCGGACCGCGGACCTCGGGCGCGATGGTCGTACCCGCGCCGCCGAGTCGATAGACAAGCTCCGTACGGTAGCCTTCGTCCGGCCAAACCACGAGCATCTGGTCTGCGATGTCGTAGGCCAGTCGAGTCCCGAGCTCGACTTCCAATTGCTCGCGCACAAGGTCGACTTCTGCCCGCTGATAGAGACCTGCGAGAGCGTTCTCGAACAACAGCGCCGCATCCGCGCCTCCTGCCTTTAGCGCAGTCAAAAAACCGAGCTCAGCGCAACTCGCGACCACCATCCCAGACTGTTCTTCAAAGCGCAGCTCACAGATCTCAGCCGTCAGCGACCGACACGAGAGCCGGACGCGAATACGGTTCGAGCTCAGCTCGACGCCTTCGATTTGAAGCGGACCATGCGGCCACCGCGCAGCTCCAACGAGCAGCGCCCCAAGCTCGCGAGCGACAAACCGAACCACCGCTTGTTCCACCTCATGGAGCCCCTCGCGAAACGCGCCAAGGGACGCGGCGTAGCCTCCTTTGCTCTTTTTCCGCCGGCCGAGCGCGGCCTCGTCCTCGCGTTGTGCCCCGCGACGGAGTTGGTCGTAGAGCTTTGGCAGCGTCCCTGAGTGAACGCCTGGCACGAGCAGTCCGCGCATCGTCTCTCCGTGACGTCCGATGAAAGCCGGCGCTAGCCCCTCACCCCGCGTCGCTCGGTAGAGCTTGTAGTTTTCTCTCAACTCCCAGGCGAGAAATCCGAAAATGCTGGGCGAAAAAAACATCGTCATCCAGGCGAGGAAGCCCCCGAAGAACGCGCCGAGGGGCGAGAACACTTTGGTCGCCACACCGAGGATCTGCGGCATCGAGGTCAACATCAGCTTGTCGGCCACGACC
>CANMZR010000027.1 GCA_947502375.1 Polyangiaceae bacterium | reverse complement strand
TCCGCCTTGAACTCCGGTGCGAACGACCGTCGCGCTCGACGACCAATATTCTGCTTCTTCATGGAACACTCCTCTCGCATCTTCATGCTATCCGGGGTGTCCGCTAAACGGGGGGAAGCTCATAGTCTACACTTATTCATTTGGCAGACGGGGCCGAAGTGCTGCGAGCGTCGCTTAAAGCTAGGAGTAAGAGTCTCGATAAAGCTTGATAAAGAGAGTTGCCGACCCAAGAGTTTTTGTTGTTGGCGGCTGTCGCTCGCTATCCGCCGCTCGAGACGTACGGCCCCGGTTGTTTCCATGAAGGAGCGAAGAGCTTCTTCACGCAACGACGGGCGGAACATCACGGGCATCACGCGCCTGACGGTCCAAATCGCCGTGGCCATCATGCGAAGCGGACGCAGCGTGACTCGCGGTGGCCGCTGGAGGATGCTTCGGTGGTGAAGCATCGGCTCGCTGTTCTTGGCGCCCTCGTCGTCGGAGCTCATGGCGCCGGGGCGTTCGCGGCGAGTCCGTTCCCAGGCGCAGCGCCGCCTTCTTCAAGAGGCGTTTGGGAGCGTCACTCACTCGTCGAGCGTATCGGGGTCGCGCATGGAGTCGAGTTGCTCGTGGCGGGCGACCGGGCTTCGCGGCTTCGGGGCCTCGAGAGGCTGGGGCGGCAAGGCGGACGCGCAGCCCTCGACGCGCTTAAGGACGCGCTCCTGGACGGTCCCATTCTTCTGGATCCCCGCACGCGCCTGCAGGCTGCGCGTTCACTTGCGCCTCATGCGCTCAGCGATGAGGGACGTGCGGCGCTCTTGGGGATCCTGTCTCACCCGCTTGCGGAGGATGCGTCCCTGGCCGAGGGCACGCTCGCGCGGGACGTAGCGGTGCTCGCCCTCGCGCGAGCGGCAGCCGGCAAGGTGGAGCGGCCAGTGTGGCTTCAGAGCACCATGGACGACCTCAGCGGCGTGTCGGCTGAAGAGCGCGCACTGACACCGCTTCTCGGAGCTGTGATAGCGGGTTCGGCCATCGGGGAAGTGGCTCAAAGGGCGGTGGCCCTCCATCCTCCGATCGACCTCGTGTCGTTTCTTCGCGGTGTCGCCAGCCCGACCGTTCCCGAGGTCCGGCTCCTCGGACAACTCGGAGATCTCCGCGCTTTGCCGATGTTGCGGCGTGCGCTTGGAAACGCGGACAGGCTCGTCCAGCTCGAGGCGGTCCTCGCGTTGGCGCGCCTCGGCGACCACACGGCGAGTGCCTCTGCACGAAGCTGGCTCGCCCATTTGCGGGGGCTACCTCCGCTCTTGCGTGTGACCCAGGTGGAGGCGCTGCTCACGCTCGGTGCGGCGGATGGGCCGGCCGCCATGCTGCCGCTTTTCAAGGAGGGGCTGACGAGTGTGGCGGCGCTGGGTCTCGCCGAGCGGTGGCCAACGGCGGTCCTGCTCCCGGCGCTCGAGACGTTCGTCGATGGTCCTTCAACGCTGTCTGAGAAAGTCCGCGCCCTGAAGGTTGTCGCCCGTATTGGAGGTGATGCTGCCGTCGCGATTCTCGGTAAAAAGCTCGGCTCCACGTCGCTCGGTATCATCGCGTTGCTCGAGCTGGCAGTGCTGCCCGGCGCTGCGGCCCACGACGTTCTGCTGAAAACTCTCGTTGAGGCAAAGGGCGCGGCCCGGTGCCTGAGCTTGCGAGCGTGGCTCGTTCGCGCAAAAATTTTGAACGACCTCCCAGCCCAAATCATCGTCGAGTTCGAGCGGGCATTCGCGGCACCGGAACCCACGGAGCGCGCGGTCGGTGCGTTGGCGCTCACGCTTCTCGAACGCGTGCCGCTTGCCTTGACGCTCAAGCACGCCGACGTGGTCGTCGTCTCGGCCGCACTCTCTGCCGCTGCCATGCTGGGCCCCCGGGGAACCGCCGCGCTCGTACCGTTCGCGCTCCGAGCACTCGAGCGCGGCCCGCACTTCGCTACGCCTGACGAGATCGACGGCACCGAGGGTGCGTTCGTTGCGCGCGCGGATTCGCTTGGGGCCGTTGCGATCGAGCGGGAGCGCATCGATGAAGCTGCGCTGGCCATCCTTTTTCTCGCGCGCCCTGAGGTCGGCAGCACGAGTGCGCTCGTCCAATGGATCGAGGCCGGCGGCGTGGCGAGTCCCCAGGCTGCCTATCGTTTGGCGAGCCGCGATCCCGCGTCGTTTCGAGAACGGGTCACGGCGCTGCTCGCGAGCACTTCGCCGCTCGTGCGGGTTCACACGGCCCTCGGTCTCGGTGACAGCCCGGAACCCGACGCGGTGACGCGGCTCGTCGGGGCCTATCGCTTCGAGACCGACGTGCGGGTGCGTCGCGCCATTGTGCGCGCACTTTCCAGGCGGCATGAGCGCACGCGTGTCGAGCTTTTAGAGCAGGCGCTCACGCTCGATCCCGACTCGGAGGTGCGCTTCCTTGCCGGTTCCGCGCTCACAGGAACGCGGCATGAACTCGAGCTTTTTGGCGGCGATGGGCTCGTTTGGCTGCCGCTCGTGCCGAGCGATGGCGGAGACGTGCACGCTGTTCAGGGCCGGGCCGTTTGGCACGTTCAATCGAACGGGCTCGCAATGACGTCCATCAGCCCTCCGGACGGGCTCGTCCTCGCTTTTGGAGCGTTTGTGGAGTCTCGTGTCGTTCCCCTTTGGTAACCTCCGTGAGGCGCTGCCCGTTCGTTCGCGCTTGGGAACGGACTCGTCGCTCGAACTCAGTCTTCGGTGAACTCGACCCGAGTTCCTTCGGGTAGCGAGAGCGCGAAGGCATCGCGAGCGGCGTACACCGCGTGCTCGTCGAGGCCGTCGAAAGTCACCTTGGTTTTGTAACGAGGCTCTTGCCACTTCGGGTAGGAGCCCACCTCGACGGACGCATGCTCAAAGACCACGCGGTCGAGGAGCGGCTTCAGCGGTCCCTCGTCGAGAGTCGTGTAGACCGATAGGCTTACGAACGCGGGCGCACCTCCTAGTTCGCTGACGACCACCTGCATTTTCATTGCGAAGATCTCCGGGATCCCCGGTAGCACCCAAACGTTTTCTTTGACAATGGTCGGCCAGGAATGCTCGGCGGTGGACACGAGGCGTGAGCCTTCAGGTGCACGCGCCATGAGAAGATGCCCCTCGGTGATGTGCTCTCGATACGCGCTGCGGAGCCACCCCTCGAGCACCGGATGCGCGACGGCTTGCACGTTAAAGGCGTCGGCGACGGCCGCGACCGTCACGTCATCGTGGGTGGGACCGACGCCCCCGCTCGTGAAGACGACATCATGGTTCGCCGCCAAGCGCGCGACCTCCTGCGCGATGAGTGCTCGTTCATCCGGGACCATCAGGACGCGATCGAGCACGATCCCGAGGGAGCGCAAGGTGCGGGCGAGCACGACGACATTGAGCTCCGCGACCTTTCCGCTGAGGAGCTCATTTCCAATGATCAGCGCGGCGGCACGCTTCGGGGTCAAAGGGCTTCTCGCAAGCGCCACCTGTGGCCTCGTTCGTGAATGGCTCCGAGACCGCTCACTCGAACGGGCGGGTGACGGCCTCGCCTTCCTCGTTCACACTGAGGAGCTCGTCCACGCGCTTCTCCGCGTGCTCGAGTCGCGACTGTGCCACCCGGGCGACCTTCACGCCCTCCTCGAACAGACGGAGCGCGTCTTCAAGCGGCAGCTCCCCGCCTTCGAGCTGCCGAACGATCTCCGAGAGCCTTTCAGATGAAGCTTCAAAGGACTCTTCGGCGCCCGCAGCGGCCGACTTTTCGCTGCCTTTTGCCATAGAAGAAGACTCGATCGTAACTCGCCCGAGTGCAAGCTCGGTGCAAACCATCTGTCAAGACTGCAAAGAAGCCGGTGCGATCGCGTTGCCCGTCGCGCGCGCGGCACGGGCAACCCGTCGGAGAACGCGGGCCACGTCCAACAGACTTTTGGCAAAGCCTCGCTCGACGTAAGTGATTCCGTGCGCCTCACAGAGTGCTCGTACGTCCTTTTGGATGCGTCGGTGATTGTGGCGCGGCATCGTTGGAAAGAGGTGGTGCTCCACTTGCCGGTCGAGCCCGCCAAAAAACCATCGGCACCCGAATGGTGCGCGAATGTTCTGGGTCGTCGCGCACTGCAAAGCACAAAAGCTCTGGGCCTCGCTGCGCTCGAGCAACGGTCGAGAGTTGTGCCCCACGATGAAGACACTGCCGATGAAAAGACCCGAAAGGCACTGAGCCACCACGAAAAATGCAACGCGTAGGCCCCACGATGGAAGGAGCGCCAGCATGCCGAGCGACCACGCGTGATGGGCCACGAGGGTGGCGAGTTCGAGCGCGCGTCGGGGCACGTTTGGTGCGCGAACGGCCCATAGAAAGCTTCCAATCACCCAGTTGATGCGAGCGAGAGCAACGACTGGAAACACCGTCACCGGTTGAAGCTGCAAGAGAAACCGCGTGACGATACCCGCGTTCGGAAGGTCGCTTTCGCTGAAGGACAAAAACGGTGTCGTGTCGATGTCGGTGTCGACGCCTCGAACGTTCGGCAGGGCGTGATGGGCGTTGTGCTTGGTCTTCCACCAGTCGACGGAAAATCCGAGGATGATACCGCCGAAAAGCGCGCCGACTTTCTCACTCGTCGGGATTTTATCGTGGACGGCGTTGTGCAAAAAATCGTGCGCGAGCCAGCCGCATTGCTGCCAGCCGAGGGCGAGGGCAAGAGCGGCCAGTGGCCACATGAGCGGGGACCAAAGGAGGAGCGCGGCGCTCGATAGAACGAGCCCCACGACGAACGCGCCGTGGCCGTAGAACCACCCTTTTTTGCTGACGAACAAACCGGCGTCACGAGCCTGGAGCCGCAGCGCGTCGAAGTCCTCCTCGATATTCGCAGACCAGCCCGCTTCCGGCGTGAACGCTGGGGCGTTGCGGGCCCGCATGCCTTTCAACATCTTCCGAGCGAGGGCGCTGTGGAACGCCGCAAAGACCCCCGTCGCATCGCGACCGAAGTACTGCTTCAGCACCTCTCCGCCGGGATGACGGTCCGCCCAGGCGCTCACGTCGTAGAGCTCGCCATCAATGCGGACGCAGTCTTCCAAAAGCGAATCGGGACGTTCCTTCCGGGCCATGGCGGCGGCATTCTATCACACTCTAGAAAGGCGGTTCGAGTGCCAAGTCCGGGGTGTAGGACGCGCCAAAAAAAAGAGCGCCCAGGCTGCGCCTTCAGCTCTTCTTTATTCGCGGGGCCGGCACCTTCACGCCGTCGGCGCTCAGCTGCGCAGGCAAGGCGGGTCCGGCGACGGTGCCAGGCGGATTCGCGTACCAGCCGTTGGGGTCCGCCGTGTAAGGATTTTCCCGCACCTTCAACACCGAGAACATGCCGCCCATCTCGATGCTGCCGAAGGGGCCAGGGCTGGCCCTCATCGGCAAGCTGTTCGGTGGCACCGGCATGTTCATCGCGCCCATCTCCCCCATCCCGGTTTGGCCCATCGGCATGTAACGAGGCTCCACTCGTGCCATTCGCCGCTCGACCCGGCGCGCGTCGACTCCTGTCATGGGCGGCAAGCCATGGCCCATTTGGGTCATCACGTGGTGGGTCATGTGGCAGTGCATCGCCCAGTCGCCGAGCTCTTCCGGTACGAACTCGATGACGCGTGTGCTGCCGACCGGAACGAGCACCGTCGTCTGCGGGTATTGCGCCGACTCAGGAATGTAGCCGCCATCGGTCTGGGTGACCTTGAAGGAGAGGCCGTGGAGATGAATGGGGTGGTGGTCCATCGGCCCGAGATTCCCGAAGCGAATTCGCACCCGCTTCCCACGACCGACGACGAGTGCTTCGGTGCCGGGGTAGGCCTTGCTGTTGAAGGTGACGACGTTGAAGTCGTTCATCACCATCGGATCGGGGCGCTTCGCTCCGACGTCGATGCGCCATTCGTGGGCCATCAGTGCAAAATCGTGGTCCACCCGGACGCCTTTCGGCTGCTTCGGATGCACGATGAACATGCCCACCATACCCAGCGCGATCTGCGTCATCTCGTCGTAGTGCGGGTGGTACATGAACGTTCCCGGGTACTTCACCGTGAACTCGTAGACGTACGTTTCTCCTGGCGGAATCGCAGCCTGCGTAAGACCAGCGACGCCGTCCATCCCGTTCGGGAGAATGACGCCGTGCCAGTGTACGGTCGTGGGTTCGGGCAACCGATTCGACACGTAAATGCGCAAGCGATCGCCCTCGACGGCTTCGATGGTCGGCCCGGGCGTGCTGCCGTTCCAGCCCCAACACTCCGCGCGCAAGCCCGGTGCGAACTCGTGGTCCACGGCCTCGGCCACGAGGTGACCGACCTTCACGCCGCCGACCATGCGCCACGGCAACGTCGAGCCGTTCGGTGTGACGATGGCCACCTGACCGCCGGGCGCGATCACGCTCGGCACCCGCGCGGGCTTCTCCAGTGCCGAACTTTCGCCCTCCTGGCCCTCGCTATCCGTAGCCCGCGTAACCAGGGCCGCGCCCACCGCAACGCCACCGAACTGAATAAAATTGCGTCGATCCATCCGCTTTAATGCCCTCCCATGGGGCCCGATGTGGTCGCGTTTGTCACCGGTTTGCGATCACCTTCGGAGTCCACTCGCGTCCCTGCGAGAAGCGCCCCAAGTTCGGCCGCGGCAGTCCAGTATTCTCGCCGCGTTTCTACTTCAGCGAGTTCGACATCGAGCACCTCGCGTCGCTGGGCAACCAGGTGAAAAATGCCAATCTGCATCGCGTTGTACTGAAGCTGGGTCTCGTCGCTGACCCGGCGCACGGCTGGGAGGATGACGTCGTGAAATTGCCGCGCCCGGGCATGAGCCGAAACCACGCGGGCCCGCGCCACCCGCGCCGTCGAACGAAGATCGACCGCCATTCCGAGGTAACGTTCGAGTCCCGCGTCGAACTCGGCCTCGAGTGACGCGCTCATGCCCTGCTTGCGGTTGAAGACCGGCAGCTGAACGCTCACGCCGGCGCCGAAACGCCAGGGCTGCCCTGCGCTGATCGCCGCGTCGGGCGTGGGGTCCGTATGCAACGCGTGCACGTCCGCGCTCACGTCGGGAAGCCAGCCGTCAACACGCGTCACCCCGGCCTGCCGCGCAAGCCCTTCGAGTTTTTGCCGCGCCTCCAACAACTCGAAGCTCGCCCGGAGCACCGCCGTCTCGAGCCGCTCGGGAACCGCGGTTTGAGCGGGCGCTGGCCCGAGGGGTCCGGCGAACTGCCACGCGGTCGCTGTCCCGAAGGTACCGAGAAGCTGCTGCAACGCTTCCTTTTCGACGGTGGCTCGCAGCTCGAGTTCGGCGACCACGATGCGTCCCCTCTCGAACGCTGCTTCGCGGCTTGCACGCTCGAGCGCGGCTATGTTTCCGGCTTCGTCCATCGCGCGCGTCGCGTCCCGTGCGGCGGCCAGCGCATCGAGGCCGCGTTGGGCGATCCCAAGCCCATCGATGGCGGACTGCGCTCGATAAAACGCTGCACGTACGCGATATCCGAGCTGCACGACGCTGGCCGCAGCATGGTGCCGAGCGGCCTCCAGCTCGGGGGCCAACGCACGTTGCCTGAGCGGCGCGAGGAGCGCACTCTTCAGATCGTATTCGACCCGCAGCTCGATGATGCTGTCACGCTCGGGCTGCACCTCGGCTTCGACAATCGGATTCGGCAGGAGCCCCGCTTGAAGGACCCTCCCGCGAACGATGCCAAGCTCGCGCAACGTCGCGCGGAGCTCGCGGTTGTTCAAGAGCGCAAGCCGTACGGCAGCCTCGACGTCGAGCGCTTGACCGGCCTCGGGGAGCACCTCCGCTTTCGCATCGAGTTCGACCTCGGCGTCCGCCACCTCGGGAAGCAAGCGAAGCTGGGTGACCTCCCGGACGCGGGCGACGTCCGAAGCCACCGAGCCGCTGACGCAACCGCTCGAGGCTAGCGCCGTCACGAGAACCACCGAGTAGGGATAAACGCTGTCGCGGGTCATTGGTTTTTCGGAGTCTCTTTGGGCGGTCCGTGATGGTGCTCGTGCCCTGCGCCATGGCCGCTCGGAGCCGCGGGGCTCGCGAGGCCGTGCCACTCACCGGTCGCTTCGCCCGGGAGCGGCGGATCGCCGTCGAGGGCCGTCGTCACGACTGCAGTCTTGGCTTCCGGTGCCGCCTCGGACGCCGCCGAAGTCGCTGGAAATACCGCCGGTACGGTGCGCGGCGCACATCCGAAAAGCAGAGGCGTCACTGCTAACCATGCGTGAATGAAAACGCTGTGACTCATCGCGCTCGCAGCATGTCGCCTCGACCGATAGTTGGCCACTTGAATCGACACTTGAATCGACTCGTGCTCGGTCGCGGCCATAAGCCATAAGCCATAAGCACGGCCACGGCCACGGCTACGGCGGGCAAACTTCAGTACGTCAGGCCCATGTCGGCACGCAGCGAGGTGACACCGACCTTGATGGCGTCGCGCGTTCGCTCGCGCAGGCTCGGAAGGTCGTCTCTTTCGAGGCCGCTCGTCGGGATCACGTCGAGGACACGCACGCACGCTTTGGCGTTGCCCGGCCACTTCGAGCCTTTTCTCATGCAGTCGCGCGTCCCCGCGAGTGCGAGCGGGAGGATCGGAACCTTCGCCGCGAGCGCGAGCTCGAAGGCGCCGTCCTTGAAGGGCAGCAACGCTCCGTCTCTCGAGCGCGTTCCCTCGGGGAACATCATCACGCTCATCCCGCCTTCTAGCGTTCGACGGCACTCGGCAAGCATTTCGACGACGCTCTCTTTTTCACCGCGTCGCAATGGGATGTCGCCGCTATAGCCCATGAGCTTCCCGAGCACGGGCAGCTCGAAGATCTCGCGCTTTGCGACCCAACGCATGTCCCAGGGGAGATGGCAGAGTAAGAACGGATCTGCTGCGGATTCGTGATTCGCGACCACCATGTACCCTCGAGCACCGATGTCGCTTGGACCCTGGCCCTCGACGCTGAAGTCCCACAGGTTCGAGTACTCCGAAACCATCCGACCATAGCGCCGCATCCAGCGGCCGGGAATTCGCTGCGTCGAGTCGCTCCGGTGAGCACGCGAGCTCACTGCCAAGATCGGCAGAAATACTGCGGTCAATGCACCGAATTCAGCAAAAGAATAGAGGCGCAACGCAAGGTCGCTCGGCTTCATTGCGGGCACCATAGGTCGACCTCGCGCAGGCTGCTCAACACGATTTCGTCACGGTGCTGGGCGCGACTCGAACGACGGGGCGCCCGGGAGCGCCGCCGCCGTTCCGTCCCACGCAAGCCTATCGATGAGCACGAGCCGTCCGGGTGCCGCGTTCACATGGTTTGCTTGCCAAGCGTGGTAGACGAAAACGTCCTCACCATGCGGAGCCACGACGACCGAGCCGTGGCCCGGACCGGCCCAGCTCCCGTTCGATCGGAGGACCGGAGCACCCTGTTTCGAGTAAGGCCCGAGGGGCGACGTCGCGCGGGCGACCCCGACGGCGTAGGTGGCGTTGTAGTAAGCGTTTACGCTGTAAAAAAGGTAGAAGGCCCCGTCGTGGCGGTGCACCCACGGGCCCTCGACCACGGTGCCCTCCCAGGCTTGGTCGTTCGTCAGGAGCTTCGACTTCGCCCCCACGAGCGAGAGCCCATCGACGGCGAGTTTCTGCCCGTAGATCGGCGTCGGCTTGCCGAACGCGTTGCCATCGTCTTTCCACGCGAGGTAGCTCGTGCCCCCGGCATCTTGAAAGACGTGCGCGTCGATGTGCCCAACCGTCGATTCGTGGACAAGGGGCTTTCCGAGATCCTGATACGGGCCCGTCAGCGTGGCTGCGCTCGCGACCCCGATGGCGAGAAACCCGCTCGTGTGCCTGGCGCTAAAGACTGCGAGGTAGCCGCTCCCTACCTTGTGCAGCTCTGGCGCCCAGAAGTCCGAAGTCGCCCACGAGGGACCCTGTCCGCTCGGAAATACGTGCCCGCTCGGGGCCCAATGAACCAGGTCCTTCGAGCTTTGGATGGGGAAGAGGCCTCCCAAGTCGGCGCTCGTGCATACCAACACGTACGTGTCGCCGTCCTTGGTCACACTCGGGTCGGGACAGTCTGTTCCGACCACGGGGTTCGCGTAGAGGCCACCGTACTCGGTGTAACGAAAGGAGAGCTCGCAGGCACCGTCGAAGTGGGGTTCCCAGCCGTTCGAAAGCCGCATGGCGTGACCGTTTCCACCCGTCGAGCGGCACTGCCCATCGCTGTACACACGAGCCGCGACATCATCAAAGGGCTCGGGGTGGTTTGCCGGTGGATTCCAAGTGGCCCCGTAGCCGATGCGCGTCCCCGATGGCGCGGGGCCTGAGGCGCAATCACCGGCCTGGTCGAGCGCAATCGTGCATGCCGAATGACCCTGAAAAAAGGGCTTCCAGCCATTCGATAGGGTCGCGAACGAGTTGGCCGCGTCGTGCCCGCAGAGGCCATCCCAAGCGACTGCACCGTCGAGCAGATCGAAGTCTTCCGGGTGATTCGCCGGCCGCAGCCAGGCGCTCCCGTAGGTCACCCGTGTCGTACATGGAAGGACCGCACTGCCACCGACGTCGAGGGTCCCGGTGGTCGTGGGTGCGCCGCCTGAACCTTGCTGGCCGCCTCCCCCGCTCGCCGAGCCGGCGCTTGCGGAACCGCCCCCACGGCCCCCCACGGCGCTGTCGAGCGCGCCCATGCTGGAACAAGCGACGCCGGGAAGCCCTAGCAAGCTCGCCAACAAAAAACCAGTCGTCGCGGAGCCTCGAGACACACCCAAGAGGCTAGCGCAGTTCCTGCTCACGCGAAGACGCAAACCTAAGTCCGCGCTCGGGATGAACGCTCGGGTTGACCCGTCCCTGCATCGCGGAAACTCGAGACCACCTCATTGTGCGAAGGCCTCGCTCGCTTCTGCTAGTCTCCCCGCCTCAGAATGACCGACCTTCAGCGTCCCCAAGCTTCCAAAGAAGTGACTCCCCTGCCGCGCACGTCACGCCTCGACATGGGGTCATCGGTGCGTCGTACGGGCGACCGTCCCCATCCTTTGGGTGACCTCTTTCATGCGCTGATGACGGTCTCCTGGCCAAAGACGATTGCCCTCATTTTCTGCGGTTATTTGCTCGCGAACGTGCCTTTCGCGCTGGTGTACCTAGCGCTCGGAGACAGCATCCAGAATGCGCGGCCGGGCAATCTCGAGGACGCGTTTTTCTTCAGCATCCAGACCATGGCTACGATCGGCTACGGCTCGATGAGTCCGCATGGCATGGCGGCTGACTTCGTGGTGTCGCTCGAGGCGATCACGGGCATCGTTGCCACGGCTGTCGTCACCGGCGTCGTGTTCGCAAAGTTTTCGCGCCCCACCGCGCGCGTCCTGTTTTCTCATACGGCACTTATCGGCACCGTCAATCAGCGTCGCGTCCTGATGATCCGCCTCGCCAACGAGCGCGATAGCCAACTCGTGGACCCGACGGCTCGGCTCGTTCTCTTGCGCGATGAAACCACCACCGAAGGGCAGCGCTTTCGGCGCATGCATGACCTCACGTTGCAGCGAGACCGGAGCGCTGTCTTCGCGCTCTCATGGACGGTGTTTCACACAATTGACGAGCACAGCCCGCTCTTCGGAGCGACCCGCGAGTCCTTGCTCACGCAGGACATCAGCCTCGTGATGTCGCTTTCCGGCACCGATGAGACGCTGATGCAGACCGTGCATGCGCGACACTCCTACGATGCGCAATCGGTTGTTTTCGGTGCCCACTTCGTCGACATGTTCTCGAAGACGTCAACGGGTACGACCCTCGATGTCACCCGGCTGCATACCTACGTTCTCGATGACGTCGAGGCCGTGCCGAAGGACGCCTGAATCGGGCTCTTTAGGCTTAGGGCCCTCAGCGCACGATGCGTTGGGGAGCGGCGTACACGTTCATCGACGTCCCTCGAACGAAGCCGACCACCGTCACGTTGAGTGCCTGACCCATGCGCACAGCGAGGCTCGTCGGTGCCGAAATTCCCGCTAAAATCGGTACTCGAGCGGCCGCGGCTTTCTGGACCAGCTCGAAGCTTACTCGCCCCGAAACAAGGAGCGCGTGCCCTTCGGGGTTGAGTCGCCTCTCTGCCATCCAGCCCACAATCTTGTCGACCGCGTTGTGACGTCCCACGTCCTCACGGGCGGCGATAAGCTCACCCGAAAGGGTGAATAGCCCTGCGGCATGGACGCCGCCTGTCACCGCAAACGTCGGCTGTTCGAGCAGCAACTGTGCAGGCGCTCGCGACAAATGGTGCGCTTGCATCCGGGCCTCGTCGTCGAGCGGAGGCGCCAGGCCGAGTGCATTTTCGAGCGTCGCTTTGCCACAGATCCCGCAGCTCGACGAAGCAAAGCTGTGTCGCCGCAGCCGCTCGAGATCGAAGGCGACGCCGCTGACGAGTCGCACCTGGATGATGTTGCCGTCCGATTCGGGGTCCGGCGTCACCGTGCAGTGCCGAACGCTCGCAACGTCATCGAGACTTCGAACCACGCGCTCGGTGAGCAAAAAACCACGGGCGAGCTCCTCGTCGTTTCCCGGTGTCCTCATGACGACTGCCACCGAGGCCCCGTTGATTTGAAGCTCGAGCGGCTCCTCGTGAGCTACGATTTCCGACCGAAGCGTTGGGACGCCGCCCTCGAGTTGAACGATGTCGAACGCGCGAAAGGCGTCGCTCATACGCCGCCGATGGGGCTTGCCAGAAAGCTCACAATGAAGCTCTTCGAGGTCGGGGTGCGGCTCTCATCGGCTTGGCTCTCGAGGGGCACGAGCGGGTTCGCTTCAGGAAAATAGCTCGCCGTGTTCCCACGTGGGATGTCGTACGGCACGAGCTTCATCGAGGTGATGGTGCGGGTGGTGCCTTCGTAATGGCTCGTCACGTCCACGCGTTGGCCGGCCTCAAATCCGAGGGCTTCAATGTCAGCCGGATGCATGAAAACGACCCGCCTCTCGCCTCGAATACCGCGGTAACGGTCGTTCAATTCGTAGATCGTCGTGTTGAATTGATCGTGCGACCGGATGGTCATCATGACGAATTGCCCCGGTCCGACCTTGAGTTCTGGGATCGTCTCCGCCCCCAGGCGAAGCTTCCCGCTCGGCGTGTCGAACTGCCGAGCACGTACGCCGTTCGGCAACAAGAAGCCGTTCTTTGACCGGACGCGCACGTTGTAGTTCTCGAAGCCGACGATGCTCTTCGCGATGAGGTCGCGGATCCGATTGTAGTCGCTCCCGAGCGCCGCCCAAGCGACGGGTCCCTCCGTTCCGAGAAGGGCCTGTGCGAGTTGGGCTACGATCCATGGCTCGCTTCTTAGGCTCTCGCTTGCGGGTGCGAGTCTCCCTTCGCTCGTGTGGACCACGCCCATCGAGTTCTCGACGGTGACGAACTGGGTTTGGCCATCCTGTACGTCGCGCTCGCTGCGACCAAGGCACGGCAAGAGCAGCGCCGTCCTGCCTGTCGTGAGGTGCGAGCGGTTCAGCTTCGTTGCGATTTGCACCGTGAGGGTGCACTTGCCAAGCGCCGCTTGGGTTCGTGGGGTGTCCGGGCTGGCCGCGGCGAAGTTGCCTCCAAGCGCGACGAACACGCGCACGCGGCCATCGGCCATCGCATGAATGGTATCGACCACGTCGAACCCGGCTTTGCGAGGCGAAGCGATCCCGGTCGCCTCGTCGAGCTTCGCCAGAAAGGCCTCGGTCGGGGCCTCGTGGATCCCTACCGAGCGGTCGCCTTGGACGTTGCTATGCCCCCGAACCGGGCAAACGCCCGCACCCTCGCGGCCAAAATTGCCGCGCAAAGCCAACAAATGGACGACCTCGCGGATCGTCCCCACGGCATTTTTATGTTGCGTAAGGCCCATCGCCCAACAGGCGATCACGCGTTGGCTTTGCATGTACGTGCGGGCCAATCGTTCGATGGTTTCAAGCGCCACCCCGCTCGACGCCAGGATGTCGCTCCAACTCGCCTCATCGATGGACCGTTCAAGCTCGGCGAAGCCTGTCGTGTGTTCGTTGAGGAAGGGCCAGTCGAGAACGCCGCCTCTCGTGCGCTCCTCGGCGAGGACGAATTTCATCACCCCTTTTAGAAGCGCGAGGTCGCCGTGGATGCGAACCTGTACGTAGTCGCTTGAGATCTTCGTTCCTTCCCCGCACATGCCGAGCAGGGTTTGCGGATGGGCGAACGACTCGAGTGCGCGCTCACGCAGCGGGTTGATGCTGATCACGGCTGCTCCTCGGTCGGCGGCGGCCCCGAGTGTGGTGAGCATGCGTGGATGGTTCGTCCCCGGATTCTGCCCGATGATAAGAATGAGATCCGCGGCCTCGAAGTCTTCGAGTTGCACCGTGCCCTTGCCGATCCCGAGGGTGGCCCCGAGCGCTTTGCCGCTCGATTCGTGGCAGAGGTTGGAACAGTCGGGAAGGTTGTTGGTCCCGAAGCTACGGACGAACAGTTGGTACAAAAACGCCGCCTCGTTGGAGGCGCGCCCCGAGGTGTAGAACGCGGCCTCATCCGGTGAAGCGAGCGCGCGGAGTTCGCGGCCCGCCAACGAAAACGCGTCCGACCAGGAAATCGGCGCGTAATTCGACGCCCCAGGATGCAGGACCATCGGCTCCGTGAGGCGACCCTGCTGCTCCAGCCAGTGGTCGCTCTGGCTGAGAAGGTCGCTCACCGTGTGCTCTAAGAAAAATTCTCGGTCCACACGGCGAGTGTCCGCTTCGTGGGCGACGGCGCGGGCACCGTTCTCGCAGAATTCGGCCATGCTGCGCTCTTTGGGATCGGGCCAAGCACAGCCCGGACAATCGAAGCCACCGGGCTGATTGACTCGCAAGAGCGCTTGCGCCCCGCGCACAACACCACTCGTTCGAAGGGCGTAACGCAAGGACGACGCGACGGCGCTCGGGCCCGCTGCTGCAGGCAGGTAGGCCCGCGACACCGTGCGCTCGCCTTCCGAGCGTGGCTCGCGGGAGGAATCGTCGCCCATGCCGCAAGGCTATGGGGGACCGCACTCCGCGCCAAGTGCCGAGTGCCCAGTGCCCAGTGCCCAGTGCCCTTAGCGCCCGCGGAGCGACTGCGAGAGCGCAAGAATGTCCGCCAAGACGCCCGCGGCTGTCACCGCGCCACCCGCGCCCGCACCTTGGACGACGAGCGGGTATTCGCGGTAACGCTCCGTCGTGAATGCGACAAACGCCTCGGTGCCGCGAAGCCGCGTCGCCGGATGGTCCGCCGGAACCCCGACGGGTCCAACGCGGAGTGACGCGGGGCGCGTTGCGTCGCCGGGATCGATTCGGGCCAGGTAGCGCAGCACCCGTCCTTCGGAACGCAGCTTGGCAATCTTCGCTTCGTAGGCGGCATCCTCGCGCTCGAGCGCCTCAAAGAAAGCGCCGATGTCGTCGTGGGCGAGGAGCGCGGGGCCAACGAAAGGCTCCACCTGCACGTCAGCGAACTCGACCGGCAGTCCCAGTTCCCGCGCGAGAATGAGTGCCTTTCGGGCAGCGTCGATCCCTGCGAGATCGTCTCGCGGGTGTGGCTCCGTGTAGCCGCGCCGACGTGCTTCGGCGACGGCGACGGACAGCTTGTCGCCGTTCGTGAGTGCATTCGATAAGTAACCGAGCGTCCCCGAAAGCGAGCCTTCGATGAGCAGGACACGGTCGCCGGTGCGGACCAGGTTCTTCAGCGTCTCGATGACCGGGAGGCTCGCCCCGACCGTGGTCTCGTAGCGGTACGCGCGGTGGGCCCGGCGTGCGTCCTCGAACACCTGTGCTCGACGGGTGAGCGCAAGCGTGAGGGGCTTCTTATTGGCCGCGACAACGTGGATCCCGTGCTTAAAAGCTTC
The DNA here is from genome assembly GCA_947502375.1 of Polyangiaceae bacterium. GTDB lineage: Bacteria > Myxococcota_A > Polyangia > Polyangiales > Polyangiaceae > SYFR01. The sequence continues at coordinate 3,649 of CANMZR010000027.1, read as the reverse complement.
ACGGTAGAGGTCCTCCATGCCGTCGGCTGCAGTGCAATCGACGAGCACTGGGACGGGCAGGCGGGCAAGCTCACCGAGGAGCGCTAGCGTGTTTTGCGCGGGTGCGTCCCGAAGTTCAATGGCCGCGTGCGCCACATCGAGTCCGCGAGCCGAGAACATCGAATGATTGCGATCCGCTAGACCGACGAGCCGTACGTCGAGGCTGTGCGAATCCCGAAGCGTCGCTTGCGCCGCAGCAAGTTGCGTCAATAGCTGGCTCCCAACGGTGCCTTTACCCAGCAAAAACACGCTTACTTGCTCATGTGCGAGGTTCATGGCGGCGTGCACCGTTCGAACCGCGTTCGCCGTGTCTTCGCCGTTCACGACACACGTGATCGCGCGTGACGTCGCCCCTTGGGACGCCGCACGAACGTGAATGCCGGCGATGCCAAGCGCGCCGAAGAAACGCCCTGCCACATTGACGGAACTCCCCATGGCCTCCGCGACCAAGGTCAGCAGGGTCACCCCTCGAGCCACGCGCGGCCCGGCGACATCTCCCCGCTGAAGCTCGCGCGCGAGCTCCTCGACGATCACGGCCTCGGCGCGGCTTGCGTCTTCGCCCTCGACGACCAGCGCAATCCCGTTTCCGCGTGGCGCCTGCGTCTCGAACCACACTGGAATGTCGGCGTTGGCGAGGGCCATGACCACGCGCGGTCCCAGGTGGAAGCTCGCCGTGCGCTGTGAGCCCTCGACATCGACCAGCGCCATGCCTTCAAGTGAGGTGACGCACGTTGCGCGCTCGACGTCGGTGGCGCCCGAGCCGTCCACCAGCGTCCCCGGTGCGTCTGGCGCAAAGGTGTTGCGGATCCGCATGGGGATCCCCGACGCAATGAGCGGCAGCACCGTGCGCGGGTGCAGCATTCGCAGTCCAAGCCCGGCGAGCTCGAGCGCCTCGCGGTAACTCAGCCTGGCGACCGGATAGGCCTCGTCGATGAGCTCGGGATCGGCCGTCATCACGCCTGAAACATCCGTCCAAATGTGCAGTTCGTTCGCGCCCCGCGCCCGAGCGAGGAGCGCGGCTGTGTAATCCGAGCCGTTACGCCCAAGGGTCGTCGTGCGACCGCTCTGGGTCCGCCCGAGAAACCCCGTATGGACGAGGAGTGACCCGGCCGGCGCGGGAACTTCGTCGAGGCGAGCCAGGGTTGCTTCCCAAAGAACGGTCGCGTCACCATGCTGGTCATCGGTGACCACCCAGTCTCGTGCATCGACCGCTCGCGCGCCGAGGCCACGGGCCGTTAGAGCACCCGCCACAAGAATTGCCGCGGCGCGCTCGCCAAACGACAGCAACTCATCGCGTGTCGCCGGCGAGAGTTCCGCCACAGCGGCAATGCCGTTCAGGAGCCGTGTCAGTTCCGCGCCGAGCGCATCGAGCTTGGTCGCGGCAGCCACGAGGCCCGAACCTGCCGCGTTGCTCGCGCATTCATAGGCCGTGGCAAGGACGGTGCGAGCGAGCGCCGTCGCACTTTTGAGGTCACCCCCCGCAGCCGTCGCGCCTACCTCGATGAGGTTGTCGGTGGTATCACCAAAGGCGCTCACGACGACCTCGATGTGGGCGAGGCCGTGCTCGCGGACGATGATGTCGAGCACCTGTCGAAGCGATTCCTCGCGTGACAGCGAGGAGCCGCCGAACTTGAGCACGTTGCGCATCATGTTTTCCGAGACTTGTCTTTTATAGTGAAGCTTTTGTCAATACGATGTGAGAGAAAAGGTGACGCAATGGCCCCCGTGACGCAACCCCGACCGCGCTCGAAGACGGTGCCCTCGAAAGTCCCGGTGGGGCGTCCCAAGCGACCTCCGAAGTCCAAAAACCCCGAAGTCTCCCAATCCCTCGTTCTGCGCACGGCCACCAAGCCGAAGGGCGATGAGGTTGGTGCGGCCGGGCTCGCTCGGCGGGTGGCGGACAGCCTCCGGCGGATCCGCAAAGACCGTGAGCTTTCGCTCGACCAGTTGGCCTCCGCAAGCGGAGTCAGCCGCGCAGCACTCTCGCAAATCGAGGGCTCACGCACCAATCCGACACTCGCGGTGCTCTGGAAAATCGCAGTCGGCCTCGGAGTTCCCTTCGGGGCGCTCCTTGGAGAGGAAGCTGATTCGCGCTGTAAATTGCTGCGTGCGGAGGATATGCCGCGACTTCGGAGCGTGGACGGGCGGGTTGAAAGTCGCTTGCTCACGCCGGCCGGTTCGTCACCCGGTCAAGAGACCTACGAGCTTCGCTTTGCACCGCGTGGCCTTCTCACGAGCGAGGCCCACGGCGTCGGTACCACCGAGACGGTTCTGCTGCTCACGGGTGCCCTTCGGATGATCGTCGGTGACGAAGTGCACGAGCTTGGCCCCGGGGATGCCTTTCATTTCAGGGCCGACATCGCTCACTCCTACGAAAATCGAAGCACGCACGAGACCCGCTTCTTGAATCAAATTCAATACGGGCGGGTGGACTGAACCGGATGGGTTGGAGCCAAGGTGCTTTGACGGCGGCGCTGTTTGAATGGACGACTTAGATAGACGCTTTAAATAGGCAGAGAACTTTTTAAATAGACAACGCGCTTTTTAAATAGACAATGCCACCTGGCAGGGGACAGTGTTCACTGTCCTAGCCAAGGAACCCCCATGAGCCAAAACGAATTTCGCCTCGAAACCCTCGCCCTTCACGCCGGACAGTCCGCTGACCCCACGACGGGTTCGCGTGCCGTTCCGATCTACCAGACGACGTCGTATCAATTTCACAACACCGAACACGCGTCGAATCTCTTCGCACTGAAGGAGTTCGGGAACATTTATACGCGGCTGCAGAATCCTACGACCGACGTCTTCGAGAAGCGGATGGCCGCGCTCGACGGTGGGGTCGGGGCCCTTGCCGTAGCCAGTGGTCAGTCGGCAACCACGCTCGCCATCTTGAACCTCGCTCAGGCGGGAGACGAGATCGTCTCGGCAGATAATCTTTACGGAGGCACGTACGCCCTGTTTCGCCACACGCTGCCGCGGCTCGGCATCAAGGTGACGTTCGTTCCATCGAATGACCTGGTCGCCCTCGCGAACGCGATCACGCCCAAGACCAAAGCCGTTTACGCCGAGTCGATAGGCAACCCGAAGTTGAACGTGGCTGACCTCGCTGGTCTCGCGAAGGTTGCACACGCGGCTGGGGTGCCCCTCATCATCGACAACACCGTGTCGCCGTTCTTGTTGCGGCCTATCGAGCACGGCGCCGACATCGTCGTTTATTCGGCGACGAAATTCATCGGCGGTCACGGCACCTCGATAGGTGGCCTTATCATCGACGGTGGAAAGTTCGACTGGACGAATGGCAAGTTCCCACTCATCTCGGGCCCCGAGCCGAGCTACCACGGACTCGATTTCGTCGCGGCCTTGGCTCCGATGGGGAACATCGCCTACATCATCAAGGCACGCGTGACCATGCTTCGCGACCTCGGTGCCGCGCTGTCGCCGTTCAATTCTTTTCTGTTTTTGCAGGGGTTGGAGACCCTGCCCCTGCGCATGGAGCGTCATACGTCGAACGCACTCGCGGTGGCTCGCTGGCTCGAGAAGCATCCAAAGGTCAGCTGGGTGAACTACCCCGGGCTCGAGTCGAGCAAGGACCACGCGCTCGCGCAGCGTT
>CANMZR010000026.1 GCA_947502375.1 Polyangiaceae bacterium | reverse complement strand
AGCTTTGCGTAAGAGCGAGCCGCCGTTCATTTTCGCTCGGAATGTCGCCACCTCGGGGGCATCCCAAAGACCCATGAGGTCGAGCATCGTGGGCGCGACGTCGGTATGAAATGTCGGCGATTTTTCATAACTCCCGAGTGCGGCACGCTCCGTGTCTGAGAGTGTTCCGGAGGGTGCGTCCACCCACCCTGGGACGTGCAGCTCCGTGTCGAAGACCGAAGCGGTGTGGCCGAGTTGCCCGTGCTCACGGAATTGTTCCCCATGATCGGACGTGTAGAAAATCACGGTGCGCGCGCCAAAGGGGGTTCGCCGCAGCCCGTCGATAAGCCGACCAATGGAGCGATCCTGCAGGTAGACCGCGTTCGCATAGTAGTTCTTGTAGGCCGCATTGTCTGACTCGGCCTTGCTGGCGAGCGACGGTTGGAAGGGCGCATCGCTCGGGTCGACTTTGTAAGGAACGTGGGTGTTGCCGAACTGCGCGAGAGCGAAGAAGGGTTCCGTCAGCTTTGGTAGGTCCATGAGCACGCGGTCGGTAAGCCGTGCATCATCCGCTCCGTTGTCGATGTCGGCGAGTGGCTCGAGCGTCGTCGCGTGGCAGTGAAAATCGAGCGGGAGGTCTTGCACCCAGTGTCGCGAGTTCGCGAACATCATGTGATGACTGGTCCAGTAGGCCGTTGCGAGACCGGCTGCGTGTGCGAAATCGAAGAGCACGGGAGCCTTGTGCAGTTCCTCGCGCTCGGTGGTCGGAGTGAGACCCGACCATAAGACCGCGAGCTCGATGGCGGTCGTGGTCGCATTCGAACGCAACTCGGCGAGAGGCAGGCGCTCGGGCGCCGCTCGATTCGTGAACGGCATGGCGGGGCAGGCCGCTTTGAACGAGGGGCATCCGAGATCGGCGCGCACGCTCTCGGTCAAGATGAACAGAACATTGCGCGGCAGGGTCGGCCTTGGGGCGAGCTTTGGTAGCGCCGTCGGCGTGCGGCGCTTGGGTCGAATGTCGCGATGTTTCGAGACGCCGATGACGTTCTTGACCAGGCCACCCATCGCGTGAAAATAGAGAACGTCCGGTGTCGAGCCCTGCACCGCGCGGTAGGAGCACGGCAACAAGAGCGCCCCGCCGAAGGTCAGCGGCGCGGCGTAGGCGGCATAGCGCGAGAGTTTGCGCGGGGTCCGAACGAGCGCGCGTGCCGCCCCCACAAGCAGCGTCGCGCCGAGGGCCATCGGAATCATGGTGCCCAGGAAATGACGGCGATCCGCGTCGATCTGGTCGGCCACGCTGTCGGCCATGGACGTGCCGAAGAGGGTCGCGTCGAGGTTCAAGTAGGTCGAATATTGTTGATAGAAGTAGACCTGCCCACCCACCGACGCGGTCGCGAGTCCGATGAAGGCGAACGCCCCGAGCCACCTGATGAATCCGCGCCGGGCGGCCGCGAGCGCCAAGAGCACGCTCCAGAGGGCCGCGCTCTCGAGGACTGCAAAAGCGTAACTAGCCCAATACTTAAACGAGAACTCAAGGATGCGTTGGCCGCGCAGCGCGAGGTCGAGGCCGACGACGACGAGCGTCGGGGCCAGGAGCACGAGCCCGCGGCGCAGGCGTGGATGTCGTGCCAGCAGGCGAAGCCAGGCACGTCGTGAGCGAGCACGGGTCGTTTGGTGAGCGGTCCTGGCCACGGTTCGCGTCGGTTCCTGCGTTCGCTGTATGGACCAATCGCCTGGCGGGGTGAACCCTCGAATGGCGAGGTGCTCACGCGACCCGAATCAGCCAGGCGGGCATCCGGCGCGTGCACGATTCAAGAGCAACGGATCGATTGCTCGCTGATCGGGCTCGTGAAAGGCCGCTGGGCCAATCGTTCGCACGAGCTGGATGAACCGCTGCCAATTTTCGCCGCACGCCTCGAACAGGACCGAAAACCCATCGGCGCCGGAATTGTAAGTCTGCGCCTGCAAGAGCGTGGCGTTGTTCAGCGTGCGCACGAGGCCAAGCTCCGCTTTTACTGCGGCGAGGGTCTTTTGTTTCTGAGCGAGCTTCTCCTCGTCCGGCAGCGTGGAGGCGTAGAGCGCCCCGAGCTGTGCATGCGTCTCGGCGAGGCGCTTTATCCGGTGCTCGTGCTCGTGCTCTCGTTCGCGATTATCGAAGGCTTGCCACGCGTCGCCGTGCCGTTTTTCCCGCAAGTATTGAGCCGACATTCGGCTGCCAACGAAGTTCGCAAGGCTCTCATTGTAAACGGTCTGACTCGCGACGAAGTGCGTCGCATGCATGGATTCGTGCAGCACGACTTCGACGAGCTCCTCGGGTCCATCCTGCAGCATCGTCGAGAGGACGGGGTCTTGAAACCAGCCGAGTGTCGAGTACGCGCGCGCCTCCCGCACATAGACATCGAGCCCCGCGGCGGAAAGCTCGCTCGCGTGTCGCCCCGCGTCGGAGCGATCAAACCAGCCGAGGTACGGGACGGCTCCGACGATCGGGAAGCGCCAGGTCACGGCCTCGAATCGCAGTGGCTGCGAGGCCGTGACCACCCAGACGACGGCCGAGCGCTCGAGGTTCGCGAACGAGCGGTAGCTCTCGGTGGCGGTCAGCCCGTGGCTCTCTCCGTAGTTTTTGACGTCTCCGATGAGCGCCAACATGCTGCGAGTCTCGGCGCCTAGCGTCGGGTCCGCGAGGGCTTCTTCGATCGGCCGAGAACGAAAGCCGATGTCCTCTTGTCCTGCCGCCGCCTGGCCCACGTAACACAGCTCCAGGCAGCCCCCGAGAAAGGGGGCCGCGACGGCGAGCGGTAGCCATCGGAGAGCCATTTGCGCGAGCATAGCCCGGCCTCGGGCGGTCGCCGTAGCGGTCTTCGTCCAACCCGAAAAACGGCTTCAGCGTGCCAGCGCGTCCGACTGCCGCTAGACTCTCCAAACATGGGTAAAGCGTTCGACATCCTGATCGCCATTCTTGGCTTGGCCGTGTTGATGATCGTCCACGAAGGCGGACATTTTCTCGCGGCGCGGGCCTTTGGGATGCGGGTGAACACGTTCTCAATTGGTTTTGGCCCGACCTTTTTCAAGATCGAGCCAGAGGGGGGCTACTTTTGGTTCACGACGCTCGGGGGCAAGGTGCGCTTGCGACTGCGCAAGCACGATCCTGAGAAGCACGGCCCCACCGTCTATCAGGCGGCGATGGTTCCGTTTCTCGCTTACGTGCAGATCGCTGGAATGAATCCCTTCGAGGAGCACGATGCCGAGGACAAGGGCAGTTACGCGAATGCCAGTTTGCTCGGTCGTATCGTTACGATTTTTGGAGGTCCGCTGGCGAATTACCTGTTCGCCTCCGTGTTTTTCTTTTGCAGCTATTTCTATGGCGGGTTGACGGTTTTTCCACAAGCGACCGAGGTCGGTAGCAACACGGTCGAGGTGGTGAGCGGAGAGCCCGCGGAACGCGCCGGGCTCCGAGATGGCGACGTGGTCGTCGAGGTTTCGGGTCAGCCGGTGGAAACCTGGGAAACGATGGCGAAGACGGTGTCCGTCCACCCGGGCGAACCCATTGTTGTCGTCGTGGCGCGGGCGGGCGAACGCGTCTCTTTGACCATGACGCCTCGCCGGGATGATCGAAACGAGAAGAAGGGCCTCATCGGGGTCCGACCTCGTGGTCGCCATGAGCCCGTGTCGGCCGGCCAAGCGCTGAAGCTCTCGGTCACGGGGCCGCCCGCGGTTGTGCGAAATCTGGTGTTTGCGCTCGGCGACATGATCACCGGTAAGGTGAAGCCAGAGGTGCATGGCCCGGTGACGATCATCACCGAGGGCGCGAAGATGGTGCATCGCTCGGTCACCGATTGGCTCAACTTGATGGGCGTGCTTTCCGCTTACCTGGGGGCCTTCAACTTGATCCCGTTTCCAGCGCTCGACGGAGGGCGCCTCCTGTTCCTCGGTTACGAGCTGACGACCCGCCGCAAGCCGAACGCGCGCGTCGAGGCCCATGTCCACGTCGTCGGTCTGATGATGCTGTTGGGTGTCATGCTCTACGCGACGATTTTCAACGATCTCAAGCTCGGTCACTGACGCTCGCCGTGGAGCTTGCCCGTGTAAGCCGGCGCGGCAGTTTCACGCGAGACCGAGCGCTCGCAGTTCTCGCACGGGCTCCGAGACCAAGCGCGGGTCGGGCTCCCAATCGATCGAGCGCAGTGCGCGTTGAAGCACCCGCGTCATCTGTTGCGCGCTCTCGTAACGGTCTCGTGGGTCGAAGGCGAGTGACCGCTCGATGATGTTCGCGAGCTCTTTGGGAAGGTCGTCGCGAAGTTCGCCGAGGGGCGGAATTTCACCCCGGCTTGCGGCCTGGAAGACTTCCACGTCGTCTTTGCCATCGAAGAGCCTCTTTCCCATGAGGGCTTGCCACAGCACGACGCCCAGCGAATAGAGGTCGGATTGGGTCGTCGGTGTCGGATCGCGGGTGAGCTCTGGGGCCAGGTAGCCGACCTTTCCTTTCACGATGTCGGGGGCCGTCATCCGCCCTCGATCCATCGCGCGTGCCAGCCCGAAATCGGCCAATTTTACAGCGCCATTTGACCCGAGTAGGATGTTTTGCGGCGTCACGTCCCGGTGATAAATCGGTGACGAGCATCCGTGCCCGTCAACGCGCTCATGGGCCGCGCTGAGTCCGCGCAAGGCGTCGAGCGCCACCATCGCCACGAACGGCCACGGGATGCGCACGTCATGGTCCGCGGCAATTCGAACGAGGTGCGCGAGCGACATCCCATCAACCCATTCCATCACGATGAAGTAGCGGGAATTTTCTTGCCCAAAATCATAAACCTGAACGACATTCGGTTGCACGAGCTGTGCAGAGACACGCGCCTCTTCGACGAACATCGCGACAAAGGACGGGTCGTGCGCGAGCTGCTCGCGGATGAGCTTCACCGCGACAAACCGCTGGAACGAGGCCGGGCCGTGTTGCACCGCGCGCCAGACCGTGGCCATCCCGCCGGTGCCCGCGATGTCCACTAGCTGGTATTTTCCGGCCAAGATCGTGCCGGGGCTGTCCATGTTGTGACGTTACTCGTTTTAAGGTGGCGCCTGTCGGGGTAAGAAACGGCGCGGATGGATATCTTCGACCTGCTTGAAAAGCACGACTTTGGATCCGTGCACGTTGGGCGGGACGTTGCCAGCGGAATGCTGTGTTTTGTCGCCATTCACGATACCCGGCTCGGTCCGGCGATCGGTGGCTGCAGATTCTTGCCATACCCGAACGAGCGCGATGCGTTGATCGATGCTTTGCGGCTCGCGCGTGGCATGACGTACAAGGCCGCGCTCGCGGGGCTGCCACACGGGGGGGGCAAGGCGGTGCTGATGCGACCGAACAAACTCTTTGACCGTGCGGCGTTGTTTCGGGCGTTCGGACGCTTCATCGATGGGTTGAGCTGCCAGTATTTCACCGCCGAAGACTCGGGCACCGGTGTCGAAGACATGGAGATCCTTCGTGGCGTCACGAAGCAAGTTGTCGGAACCGGCGGTGGCTCGGGGGATCCCTCGCCGTTCACGGCGCTCGGCGTTCGTCGCGGCATCGAGGCTTGCGTCGCGCTTCAGCTCGGTCGCCACTCGCTCGAGGGTCTTCACGTTGCGGTTCAAGGGGTCGGCCACGTGGGTTACCACCTTTGCAAGGAGCTCTTTGCACAAGGGGCCGTGCTATCCGTCGCCGACGTCGACCCGCTGAAGACGGAACGGGCCCAACGTGAATTCAAGGCGGCAATCGTTCCAAATGACGCGATTTTCGGCGTCGAATGCGACGTTCTCGCCCCCTGTGCGCTCGGTTCGGCGCTGAACGACGCGTCGATTCCACGCCTTCGCGCGCGAATCGTCGCCGGCGCCGCGAACAACCAGCTCGCGGAGCCGCGCCACGGGGATGATCTCCACTCTCGGGGGATCCTCTACGCTCCGGATTATGCCATCAATGCCGGTGGCCTCATCAATGTGGCAATGGAGCTGCAAGGTTACGACGCGGAGAAAGCCCGCCTGAAGACGCTGAAGGTTTACGACACCATCATGGAAATCGCAGAGCGCTCGAAGAGTTCGTTCACGCCCACTTACCGTGTTGCCGACCTGATGGTCGAAGAAAAGCTCGGGCAGGTTGCGCCGTCTTTGGAGGCACGATGAGCAAAAAACGCCACGCCGGCCGGGCGGCCGCGGACTTCCGTCCAATCGAGGTGGTCAGCGGCTTTCATACGATGAGCGAGGGCTCGGTGCTTTACCGCGCCGGAGGGACGGTGGTGCTCGTCACCGCGTCGCTCGAAGACGGCGTTCCCAAGTGGATCGCTGAGAAAGATGTCGGCTGGCTCACCGCCGAGTATCAGATGCATCCGCGCTCGAACCCGAAACGCCGCGAAGAGCGCGAGGGGCGAAATAAGCCCCCGAAGGGCCGCACGCTCGAGATTCAACGTCTCGTGGGACGGGCCTTGCGCTCGGCGCTCGACTTGAAGGCGCTCGGACCCCGCACCCTCACCATCGATTGCGATGTGCTCGAAGCGGACGGCGGTACCCGGACCGCGTCGGTAACGGCCGGCTTCATCGCGACGGCGCTCGCTCTTCACTCACGCGGTCTCGCGCGCGTCATCCGTGATCAAGTTGCCGCCATCAGCGTGGGTCTCGTCGACGGGGAGGTCCTGGTCGATCTGGATTATTCGGAAGATAGCCGCGCTCGTGTCGATCTGAACGTCGTTGGGACTCTGGACGGTCACCTGATCGAGGTGCAAGGAACCGCGGAAGGCCAAGCGGTCCCGCGCGCCGAGTTTGACCGCATGCTCGATGCGGCGCTCGCTGCGATTCAGAGTCTTGTCGAAGTACAAAAAACGGCCCTCGAGCGAGCCGGCGCGGACCTGCGCATCCTGATGAAAAAAAGGGAGGGCTAACGTGTCTCCGAGCGAGCCCGAGCCCGTCCTCACCATCGCGCTCGCGACGGGCAACCGCCACAAGCTCGCAGAATTCCGGGCGCTCCTCGGCGGGCTCCCAATCGAGGTGTTGGGCCCGGCGGAACTTCGGTTGGTGTTGCCCGAGGTGCAAGAAGATGGTGACACTTTCATCGCCAACGCCGCGAAAAAAGCTCGCGCTTTCGCCGCTTTTTCCCGGCACATCACGCTTGCCGATGACTCGGGGCTTGAAGTTGACGCGCTCGCGGGTCGACCCGGCGTTCGCTCGGCACGGTACGCCGGAGAGCAGGCTAGCGACGCTGAAAACAATGCGAAGCTTTTGCAGGAGCTAACGGGCGTCGAGGAGGGTAGTCGTCAGGCGCGCTTTCGCTGTGCGCTCGTTCTTGTCGATCCATGGGGCACGGGAGAAACCCAAGAACACGTCGTCGAAGGAACCTGTGAAGGCCGCATTGCGCTTGGCGTCCGCGGCACGAGCGGCTTCGGTTACGATCCCCTGTTTGTCCTTGCGGAGGCGGCTCGCGAGGGGCACCCACGAACGCTGGCGGAGTTGTCCGAGGGTGAGAAGAATCGGGTGAGTCACCGCGGTCGGGCTTTCGCCGAGCTGCGTCCGATCCTCGAGCGCCTCGTTCGCGTTCGCTCGGTGGCGCCGGTCGACCCTTTCCCGGCGCGTCAGCCGGTTTGACCGGATCGGGGATAGCGAGTAAGCGATCGCTCGTGGGCGTCGACAGGAAATCGCTGCGAGCGGTGAGTTATTCAACCGTCGGAATCGAGCTCACGCTTTCGGTTCTTTTCGGATTCTTCGGCGGCCGTTGGCTCGACGAAAAGTTCGCGACCTCGCCAGTGCTCGCCATTCTTGGGCTCGTGTTCGGAGCCGCAGCCGGCTTTCGTGCGGTGTTTCGGGCCGCTAGCCGAATGAAGCAAGATAACGAGCACGATGGTTTTCGCTTGGCCGATGTGGGGCGTGGCGCCCGCTTCTCGATGAGCGAACGGATGGCGGCGACGCGGGCTCGTCGCGCGGCAGCCGTGGCGTCCTCGAAGCCGCCGGAAGGCTCGAAATAATGGGCTTCCCGAGGTCCGCGAGTCCGGTGAAGCCGTTCGACAGTGCCATTCTCGTTTCGCTGGCGGCGGTGGGAGCCGTGGCGGTGGTGTTTGCGCTTGGCGGGCTGTTTCTTTTCGGCGCGGCGGTCGGCCTGGGAGTGGCTGTCGGCGGGCTCGTGGCCACCTTGAATCTCTGGTTTTTCGCCTACGTCGGGCGCGGGGTTCTGTCGGGTGGCCCCCGCTCGCGTTACTGGGCCATGATCGCCGTCCTGAAAATCCTGCTTTTATTCGGGGGAGCGTGGCTGCTCATGAAGTCTGGGCTCACCTCGCCCCTCACCCTCGCGCTGGGTTATGGCTCCCTGCCGCTCGGAATCACCATCGGCTCGTTTCTTCGGAGCGGTTACGACGTTGAGCTTCCGGCAGAGTCCGATGCCCACGCGCTTGCCAAACTTGCTGGCGTTCCCGCCGGGAAGCTGCTAATTGGCACGCCGGAAACAGAGCGCGAGCCTGAATAGGTTCCCTACCAAAGACGATGCCCGATCACATATCGCTACTGCATTACCTGCTGTATCGATTCGACCTGCTGCGGCTTCATGCGCACGGGGAGTCGTTGCAGGGGCACCATCTCGGCTATCGAGACTACGAGCCGCTCGCAATGGCGCTCGTGTTGATGGTCATGATCGTCTACTTGGCGGGCGAGGTCCGCGGCATCGTCAAGAACACCGAGGAGGCCGTCGTCCCTGAAAACGAGATGACCCTCCGGACGTTCTTTGAGGTGTTTTTCGAGACGTTTTACTCGATGGCCAAAGATGTCATGGGGCCGAAAAACGGGCGGCGTTACTTCCCGCTCATCGGCGCCTCTGCGATCTTTATCTTTGCCTCGAACGCGATTGGCCTCGTTCCGGGGATGGCCCCTCCGACCGCGAATCTCAACGTCACGTTTGGCTGCGCGTTCCTCGTTTTTCTGGCCTTCAACTATTACGGGTTGAAGGAAAACGGGATGAACTACGTGAAGCACATGGCGGGGTGGGGCGTGTTTCCGAGCTTCATTCCGAACTTGCTGCTCGCGGCCTTGATGTTTCCGATCGAGGTCATCTCGACCTGCGTGCGCCCATTGACGCTGGCGATTCGGTTGATGCTCAACCTCGCCGTCGACCACTTGCTGGTCAGCATCTTCATGGGCCTCTTCGCCATTGCGCTGCCCCTGCCGCTGATGCTTCTTGGCATCATCGTCATTGTGGTTCAGACCCTGGTTTTTTGCCTTCTTTCGTCGATCTACATCGGTCTCGCCACGGCACACGCTGAACATCACTGAGTTCGAGCATGACGTGGCAAGACTGAGAAATTCAACGAGAGACTAGTCAACGACACAAAGACGGATTACACGGTGCGCCACGTTCCAGCGGCGCAGCCGCACCCAGCTAGAAATTGAAGGAGCCGATTCGATGACTTTGAAGAAGAAGGTGTCGCTCTTCGCGGCGATTGTTACTGGCCTCGTTCTGTCGCCGGCTTTTGCCATGGCACAGCAGGCGGCCGCTGCAGCGCCGTCGAACAAGTTCGATACCAACTCGTGGCTCGGCGTTGCAGCCGCGATCGCGATTGCGGCGGCAGCATCCGCGGGAACCACGGCCCAGGGCCGTGCAACCTCGGCAGCCCTCGAAGGTATCGCTCGGCAGCCGAGCGCGGCAGGTCGAATTCAGACCCCGATGATCCTCGGCCTGGCGCTCATCGAGTCGCTCGTGCTGTTCGCGTTCGTCGTCGCGTATCTCTTGCAGTCGAAGATCGTCAACACCTGAGTACGGTGCGCTGCCTCTTCAGGCCGCGACCGACGAAGATGCCATGGTGGGTCGATGACCCGCCGTGGCTTTCTTTTGTGTTCGCGACCGAGAGTGGGCCGAAGCGAGCGAGCGCCGTTTGCTTACCGGCGTGGCGAGTCGGCGCGCACCCGCTGCAGGAGCGTCCGAAAGGTGCGCTTCAGTGACGTGAGAATGGCCGGATCCTCGCCCAGCGCGTCGAGCGTTTCTCCGACGGCCTCGAGCGTTGATAAAAAGCCTCGTTGGGGTTGTTTACGGATTTTTCCGTAAGCGCTGGGCTCTTTCGGGTGCAGCACGAGTCGAGGAACATTCGGCATCCAAGGGTTTCGCCACCAGAGCGTTTTGGCCTGCGACCACGTTCCGTCGAGCACGATGATGCCTTCGAGGGGAGCTTGGCGGAGGTTGAGCCGAACGCCCTTGCGGTCGACAACGACGAGCGGCGCCGCTTGCTCGGCGGCCGTCAGCTCGCGAGGGAGCGAATGCGGGTAAAGGATGGCCCAGCGTTTCGAGTCCACCTCGGGCAGGTCGACGGCGCGGTTGAGGCTTGCCCAGTAGAGTCCCGGGCGAACGGTGACCGCACCCGGCAGCGAGAGCTGCGTGATGCGAGCCGTGCCCAGCGTCACGTCCATTTCTTGGGGGTGCTGCAGAATCAGGACTTTGGTGCGCGACTCGTGGGGCTCGATGCGATCGCAGACGCACCAGGAAGGGGGCTTGGCGCAGCGTTCACAGGCTACGGCCGGCACGGGGGAAAGACCGTCAGACATGGAAGGAACCTACTACACCCCCTCCCGCTCGCCGCGTAACAACGGCTGCCATCGCGCGAGACGATTCCTTCTGATCGCTTGGCCAAGACCGAACGCGCTCTCGCCTCCTGCCACAGAAGTTCGTTGACGCGTTCACCCGCCCCCGTGTGTCCGGTTATCCCGAGACCTATTCCGACGAGCCTTCGTTGTAGCCTCGCGGGCGGTACTGAGGATCCACGCCCTTGTTCTTCTCGTGATTCAAAAGGGTGTCGTTCACGAGGTAGGCAACCCAGCTGTTGCCCTCGGGCTTCTCCGCGATCGCCCGGAGCTCGTCCGCGTGCGGGAGCAGGCCGTTCTTGTCGTGCATGCACTGCAGCGCGAGCGAGATGAGGGCTTTCTCGTTCGGGCCGAGGGCGAAGCCTTCCGCATAATGCGGCCACGCTTCCTCCATTCGATCCATGCGGCAGAGTGTGTCTCCCGTGTAAATGTGGGCCATCGGCCACTTGGGCGCGAGCTGCCGGGCAATGTGACTCTCGGCAAGCCTCGTCACGAGATCTCCGCGTGCTCCGACCATCACGGAGTAATTGAGGTGCGCTTTCGCACTTTGCGGAACCGACTCTTTGGTCGCGTACCAGAACGAAAGATCGTCTCGGTAGTCCATCGAGTGCAGGTATGCGCGGGCGCCTTGAAAGCCGAAGAAGGCTCCGAGAAGCACCCCGAGCGCCCAGGACGGAAGCCGCGGCGTTGCAGAAGGGTTGTGCTCCAGACTCCAGGCAAAGAGGACCCCGAGAACGAGTGAGCTTCCGACGACGGGAAAGTACCAAAACCGCTCGGCGCGCACCGTGGGCAACACCACCGGAATATTCGAGTGCGGGAAGTAGCTTACGACCACCCATAGCAAGCCCAGAGCGACCATTGCTGCGAGCACTTGAGGCCAAGGAGCGGGCGTTTCGACTGGAAATAACGCCGTTTTTCGGCGTCCACTCTCGACCCGGAGTCCGAGGCCCAAGAGCACGAGAGCAGCGCCGACAGGCCAGGTGCGGACGCCTCCCGCGTCCGAGGTAAAGCCGATCATTTCATGCTCGGTGAGCATGGCCACGAGGCCGGCGACGAGCGCCAGGATCCCCGCGTCGCCCAGCCCGCGCTGCCGTGCTCCTGCTTCTCGATAGGTCGAGGTTGCCGCTCGCCGTTCGAGGTGTGCCCCGCGCAGCCAGAGCACGAAGGCCGAGACGGGGGGTAACACCATCATCGCGGCGCCGGCGACGGTCTCCCAGCCGCGCAGCGTGGCCGGAACTGGCTCTTGCGGAAATGAATAGTCCCCGCTCAAGCGCAGCGGAAATACGAGCTGGCCAAGCCCCCGCCAGTAGACCCGGAGTGCTCCGGCAATCCGGTGCGGCGTGTCGGCGCCGACGAATGGGTTGTTCAGCGGATCTTTGGGAAGCGGCGCCTGATGGAACCAAACGAGGAAGCTCCGGAAGAGTCGCGCACCGCGACCGGCCAACGGCGGCAGAGCCTCCTGCAGCGCCTCGGGAAGTGGCGAGGGGAACCATTGTTTTCGCAATTCCACGTAAAGCATGAACGCACCCACGGTGGCGGCGAGGGCGAGGAGGGCACGGGTCACTCGGGCGGGGCGCTCGCCGTGCAAGAGGGGGGCGGTGAGAAAGGCGGCGGCGGGGACGAGCGGCACGCAGACAAGCGCGCTTTCCTTCGAGAACATTCCAATAAGGAGAGCCGTGAAGACGCCGAACGGCATGCCCCACGCCGGGAGTCGTAACGCGGCTAAGGCGAGGACTGCGCCGAGTCCTCCGAGCACATCCGCTAGGCCGACGATACCGGTCACCGCTTCGGTGAGGACGGCGCTCGTGAGGAACGTGAGCGCGACAAGCCAAGCCACGGACTTTCGGCGGGTCACCGCGAAGGTAAAGGACGCGAGCAGCGCGGCGTTGAGTGCGTGCAGGAAGATGTTCACGAGATGATGAACAAACGGGTGTTTCGGCACGTGCGCGAGGGTCGCCGGCACGTGCGCGTGCAGGCTCCAGATGGCTCGCCAAATGAGGTTTGGTATCGGTCGGTAGCTGCCGATGCTTGCCTCCGGCGGTAGTCCCCAAAAGTCTCGGGAAAGGGCGGCTCCGTACGTGAGACCGGCCCGGGCGTTGACGTACGGGTTGGCGAGCAAGGCCTCCTGTTCGTCAAAGATGTAATTCGTTGCCGGGTGGCGCGTGAATAAGATCAACGCGAGCAAGAGCAAGGGCGTAAAAACAACCAGCGTCGTGGGCGGTTTTTCGCGAAACGTCAGCAACGTCGCACGCCCGAACCGCACGCATGCGGCGCCGATGCGCCAGAGTCGCGGGCGCATCATGGGAAGGCTTGGGGCGGCCACGGGAGCGTGGTCTCCTTCGTGATTCACGTTCCCTCGGAGGGCTCTTCGTCGATCGGCCACACGTCGCCCCAGAGCGCTTGACCACCGTCCACGCGATAGCTGCTGCCCGTCACAAAATCGTTCCGGTCACTCGCGAGGAACAAAATCACTCGCGCTACCTCGTCCACGTGCCCCAAACGCTTGAGGGGCGTGGCCTTGCGGGCGAGCTCGAGCGCCCCTTCGCCGTATTGATCCGTGCCGCTCGAGCGGATGTTGTTGCCGGGGGCCACGCAGTTGACGCGGATGCCGTGGCGCGCCCACTCGACGGCCAGCGACATCGTCAGATTCTCGACCCCAGCGCGTGCCGCACCCGTGTGCGCCATCCCCGGAAAGCCTCGAACGACGGTGGCGGTGATCATCACGACGCGCCCTCGTTTCGCCGGGATCATCGCCCGCGTCGCGACCTCGCGTGTCATGTAAAACGTCCCGTTCAAGTTGTTGCGAATGACCGCTTCCCAGCCTCGTGGGGACATCACTTCGGTGGGTGCCGGGAACTGCCCGCCTGCGTTGTTCACCAGGACGTCGATGCGACCGAAGCGCTCGAGGACGCTCTCCACAAAGCGGCTTACCTGCTCCGGCTCTCGGATATCACACGGCGCGGCGAGGACTCCGTCTTCAGCACCCGCGACGGCCGTTAGCTCGCTTTTGGCCGTTTGAAGCTTCGCCTCACTGCGCCCGCAAATCGCCACCCGAGCGCCGAGCTGTCGCAGTTGTTTTGCCGTGGCGAGGCCGATCCCGCTGCCGCCGCCGGTGACCACGACCACCTGTCCGGCGAACAGCCCCGGTGCGAACATCGAATCAACTTCCGACACCTGATTCGCTTACAACATCATCCGCTCGGGTGCACCGGCGACGCTTGAAAGTGTGCTCGTCGCCCGGCTTCTTAGTTTGACCGTCGTCGTGGTGGACCGGAGCCTTTGCTTGCGCTACGGAATGGCTCCTCGTGCGCCCCATCAGGTGAGCCGCGGCGGTTGTTTACCGAGGGTTTACAACCATTTCTCGATGTCGCTCAAACCCCCATCCTTGCTGTCGCCTGCTTCCTTGACGACTACGCTCGACGAGGCCGCTGCACGTCCGCAAAGCTTCGCGCAGCTACTTATCGAGCGTTATCAGTCCACGGCTTACCAGCCGCCGTTGCTCGCGGATGTTGCGGCGGGCTTGCTCGAGCTTTCGCGCCGCCCGTTCAAACCCACGGAGGCCGTGGCGTTCCTGGAACGTGATGCGTTTCTTGCAGGGCGGGTGCTTCAGGTCGCGCAATCCCCGGTCCATAGCGCCAGCGGCGGGGTCACCTCGCTGGCCGAGGCGGTCACTCGGCTTGGTCACGCGACGCTCGGCCCCATGTTTTTGGCAGCCAGCATGAAACTGCGGGTATTTCGAAACCGCGAGTATTTGAAGCCGATGGCGCAACTTCAGGCGCACTCCATCGCGGTGGCACAGCTGGCGCGCCTCGCAAGTCGGCATACTTCTCTCGACCCGCAAGTGGCGTACACGTGCGGTCTCCTGCACGACGTGGGGCTCACCGCGGCCCTGGTGATTTACGGCGATACGGAAAGCCTCCTCGGGTCTGCGACGGCGGCGGACGCTCCCCTTGGGGTCAAGGCGCTCTGGCCGTCGATTCTCCCGGTCCACGAGCGGGCGACCGATTGGCTCTGCGGACGCTGGAAGCTCCCGGCTACGATGATGGAGGCGGTCGCCCATCACCACGACCTGCGGCTCGTCCAGAAACCCTCGCCTCTCGCAGCCGTGGTGTCACTGGCCGACGGCCTAGCCTCCGCGATTGGTTTCCCCGCGCTCGACGAAGTGGGCTCCCAGCAAGTGGCGTCGGCCCTGGCGGTTCTCGGACTCACGACGGCCCAGCACGACGCGTTGCTTCGCGACGCGAACCGCATTCAAGCAAACATTATTTGCCGCTAGCCTCCCGTCACAGCTCTCCTCGTTTGCTGTCACAGAAGGTGCCTTTTGCCCTTTTTCGCCCGCGCCGTCGTCGAGCGCGGTGTCGGTTCGTGACGACTGAGGTCCCAGGCGGTATAGATGCGCCATGCTCATCGGTGATTCCATTCGCGCAGCGATCCAGCAGGCAATCGTCGGGGCGGCGGTCGAAGTGACCGGCGATGGTCGTCACTTTCAGCTCTCGGTCGTGTCCGCGGCATTCGAGGGGAAAAAAACCCTTGAACGGCATCGTATGGTGCTCGGAGCGCTGAAAGAATTGATGGCTGGGGACGCGGCGCCGGTGCACGCCATCGACTCCATCCTGGCTCGGACTCCCTGACCATGCCGTGGGTGCGCGCCAAGGTTCGCGGGACCAACGTCTTCGCTCGAGTGGACGAGCGAGGGAGCCTCGTCGGGGTAGGTGGGCGCGTTGAAATTCGTTACCAGCCGCGGGATGGCCGTCTCTATCGCGCGGTCACGTCGAACATCCTGATTCTCGACCCGACCGTCTTGCCCGAGGAGACGTGCACGCCCGCCGCTGAAGTGAAGCGTGACGCTCCGACGGGTGTACTCGCCGCTCTTGGAGCCCGCTCCGCCTCGTCAGGAAAGAAGTCCGCGCCGCTCGAGCATTTGCCGACAAGCCCGGCCTCGAACTCGGCGCTCGCTTACAGCGACGGTGCCTGCTCGGGCAACCCCGGACCGGCGGGACTTGGGGTCGTTGTCTTGACCGAGTTGGAGCGGCTCGAGCTCTCCGAATACCTCGGTCAGGGTACGAACAATGTCGCGGAATTGATGGCCGTCCTGCGTGCCATTGAAGCCGTCGACCCGGCTGTTCCGTTGGTGGTTTACACCGACAGCCGTTATGCGATTGGGGTCGTTCAACAGGGCTGGAAAGCGAAGGCAAACACGGAGCTGGTTGCCGCCCTTCGTCGCAGCATCGTCGGTCGCGAGGTCGAGCTTCGTTACGTACCCGGCCATGCGGGCATCGAGCTGAACGAGCGTGCCGATGTGCTCGCACGCCAGGCCGTGTCCAGTCGGAGTTCCGAACGAAAGACGGTGCAGCGTTCTCAGCCGCCGGGCCCTGCGACCGAGGGTTGAAGCCCGTGCTCGTGCTAGCCTCTCCGATCCCATGTCCGGAATTCGACCCCGTCCGCTCGTGCTCACCGTGCTCGACGGAATTGGGCTCGCAGCACCCGCCGAGGGGAACGCGGTCTCTGCCGCGCGAATGCCGGTGTTCTCGGACCTGTCGAAACGTGGGCTGTCGGCCGCGCTCTCTGCAAGTGGCGTGAGCGTTGGTTTGCCCGAAGGGGCGCGAGGTTCGGGCCAGGCGGGCCTCCTCACGCTCGGAGCCGGCCGGATCGTGCCGAGCGTTCAGTCGGCGATCGACGAGACGATTCGCGCGAACAAGCACGGTCACAACGTCGAACTCGACCGGTTGATGCAGCTCGCTCGCTACGACGGCTGCCCGTTGCACCTCATTGGGCTCGTCTCGGATGCCGGCATTCACAGCTCTTTTGAGCACCTGCTGGCGCTCGTGGACCTCGCCGCGCTTCACGAGATCCCGATGGTCCTGCACGCCGTGCTCGATGGTGTCGATTCCGCGCCCAAGAATGCCGCCTCGCTTCTCGATCGTTTGCAGTTGCAACTCGAAGGAAAGAACGCCGTCATCGGCACCGTGGCCGGACGCGACTACGCGATGGCTCGGGAGGGTCGCTGGGATCGCGTTCACCGAGCGTTTCAAGCGATCGTTCGTGACAACGTGCTTGGACCCTCTGCGCCTCGTGCCGAGACTGTGTTTGACGCGCTGAGTCTGGCGTATCGGGACGGCATCACCGATGCCTATGTCGAACCCACGCGAATCGGAGACTATCAGGGCCTTCGAGGAGATTTTTTGTGCGATTTCACGGGGACTCCTCCCGTTTGGGAATGGACCGGAGAGGACTGCGGCCTGGTCTTTCACCATCGCGGAGATGGCCTCCGGCAGTTGACGCAACTCCTCACGCGGGAAGGCCTTCCCGAGGACGTCCGAAACGACCTCTTGATGGATCGTCATCACCCGGTCCGCGCGTTTCGCGAGCATTGCCTCGTGGCGCTCGCTCACACGTCGCGCGACCTCACCATTCCCGTCGCTTTTCCGCGAGCCGCGGTCCATGCGACCTTGGGCGAGGTGATTGCACGCGCCGGACGCACGCAGCACCGGGTCTTCGAGTCCGATGGCGAAGACCACGCAACGACGTTCTTCGATGGCGGCCGATCGCTTCCACTGGAAGGCGAATCTCGCGAGGTCATCCCATCGCCACGGCTCATCGAACGCTATGACGAGAAGCCGGCACTCAACGTGGCGAAGGTTGCAGCGCGCGCGGTCGCAGCCATCGAAGCGGGCGAGCACGACTTCATTTTTGTTCACCTCGGTAACGCCGAACGGGTTGCCGGGACAGGAAATCGGGAGGCGACACTCACGGCACTCGAAGCTCTCGATGCCGCGCTCGGTGCCATCGCGACGGCGACTGCCCAGGTGGACGGAGCGCTCGTCGTCACGGCGGATCACGGAGGGTGCGAGGAACTGCTCGATAGCCGCGGCCGTGCAAAGGGGCCGCACTCGGCGAATCCAGTTCCGTTCCTCCTCGTTTGCGCGGCCCAGGAGGGCGTGACCTTGCGGGCGGGCGGTGGCCTCAGGGACGTCGCGCCGACTCTTTTAGAGCTTCTTGAACTCGAGCGCCCAGAAGAGATGACGGGGCGGTCTCTTCTGAGCCGTAGCTGATGGGTACCGAAACGGTTGGCACCTATCGTGTGCTCGAGACGCTCACCGTCGAGCGGCTCACAGTGACCGTTCGGGCGCAGCGCGGTGACGAGCCAATCGTCCTCATCAAGACGGTGAAACCTGGGCTGACGAGCACGTCGTCGGCGGTGCGCGCTCTCGAGCGCGAGATAGAGCTCCTCGGCGCGCTTCGGCATCCCGTGTGGCCCACGCTGCTCGAAGTGCTGCGCGGTGGCCCTGCGCCTGCGCTCGTGCTCGTGGATCGCGGCGGGCATCGTCTCGACGCCGTCCTTCGCAAGAAGATACCGATCCCCGAGGCTAGCGCGACGGCGATCGCTATTGAAGTTGCGATTGGCATGGCGGCCCTTCACCGAGCCGGTGGTGGGCACGGCGCGTTGCTTCCGGCCCTGGTGGAGCTGACCGAGCAAGGTGGCGTGTGCCTCTATGGGCCGTTCGTTCGCAGCGAACTCCCGAACGCGCTTGAGGCTCCTGAGTTCTTGTCGCCCGAGCAAATCATTGGAGAGGATCCAGATGCGCGAAGTGACGTGTTTTTGATCGGCGCGTTTCTCTATGAAATGCTGAGCGCTCGAAGTCCGTTCGAGAGCGACCGCGAAGGGGTGAGTCGGCGGGTTCGACACGGGCGACCGACAGCGCTGAGTCTCGGAGCTGTGCACGTCGAATCTGCGCTGGAGGCGATCATCCTGCGTTGCCTCGAGAAGCGTGCCCACGACCGTTTTCCCGATCTCGCTTCCGTCGCGGCACGGCTCACCTGGGCCTTGCGTCGCCAGACCTCGCTTTCGTCGGATATTCTCGTCGCTCGCGCACTGGTTGCGGTGGGGCTCACCGTGAGTCCCTCCGGTGGCCCTACGGAACCTCTCGACCGTCTTGCGAGTCGCGGTTCGGCGCCCGTCTGGGGCCGCTGGCGTCGCGTCCTCGCGCGCTCGGGGGTGGCGGCCGCGCTTTTGGTCGGCGCCCTGGCAGCCTGGCGGCTCGGGGAGTCCCGTCCCGAGGCCGGACCGAGTGGGGTTCGTGGCATTCTCGACGAGCCCGGCCACCTGCGCGTCCTCGCGCGGCCGTGGGCAGAGGTCATCGTGGATGGTGAGCGTGTCGATGTGACGCCGATAGGTGCGCCCATCCCCGTCTCTCCCGGCAAGCACAGCGTGATCTTCCGGCATCCTGCGGCGCCCGATGTGTTGCGGTCGGTTGAGTTGGTCGCCGGTCAGTCCCTGTTGCTCGACATCGACATGCAGGTTCGCTTGCCTTCGAAGCCCGAAGCTGCGGCAGCGAGCGCGCCAACGGGCAGCGCGGGATCGAAGTCCGTTCGCAAAAACTGAGGATAAAAGCAGCATCAGGCCCCCTTTCTGGCGACGTCTTCGGGGCTCGCCGCGCGTTCGGTTTCGGGCGTTTCGCTCGGGGCATCGAGCACCAGTTTCGGCTCGATCCGTCGCAAGAGCTTTACGCCGAGGCCCTTCACCCGCAAGAGGTCGCGCACGCTACGGAACCTTCCGACGCGCTCCCGCAGCGTCGCGATTGCCCGTGCCCGTTTCTCTCCGACGCCGGGCAATTGCATCAAGTCCGCAAGCCCCGCTCGATTGAGAACCACCCGACCGTCGGCGAGCACGCCACCTTCGACGTGCCCCGCCTCGCGGCAGGGCGGCGGCATCGCTGACGGTACGGCAACGGCGAGCATCACTCGCGAGTCCTCGGTCGGCGTCGTGGCCATCGTTTGGGTGGGCGGGTCGAGGTGTTTAGGGACGCGATAGCCCACCCACGCAATCGAAACGAGTGCCCCGAGCCACAAGATGGCTTTGCCAGCAGACTTCCAATAGGCGGACGCGGGGCGACTCGGCGGGTCTTTCTTCAAGG
>CANMZR010000025.1 GCA_947502375.1 Polyangiaceae bacterium | reverse complement strand
AGGTCGTCGAGTGAACGCTCCAACCTCGCTCGCACGCGTTCACATTCGATGCCCCGGGCTGGCGGCGCGCCGGCGGAACGGTGGCGGCCGCCAGCTCGCGGTCCTGGAAACCCCGCTTTTTACTGTGACTCGTCGTGGCACGGCCCATGCAATTGGTGCTGCATGATGATTCAAGAAGATTGTGAGGATCCACGAACGGAGGCCATTCTCCACGGCGTCGAGTCGCTCGATGACCGTGCCCTCGTGGGATTGCTGCTTGGGAAGGGCTCGGGCGGGCGGCCCTCGGAGGTCGTGGCGGCAGAATTGCTCGATAAGGCCGGGGGCGTCGTGGGCATGGCTCGCTGCGGGCCCCACGTTTTTGCGGAGCATCCAGGCGTGGGAGTGGCCCGTGCGCTGAGGCTCGCAGCGGCGCTCGAGGTGGGCCGTCGGCTCGCGCATCGGATCCCCGTGTCCAGTCGCGCGCTCGACGAGCCAAGTGCGGTTGCGGCACTCCTGTCGCCGCGCCTCGGGGCGCTGCTTCACGAAGAGATGTGGGTTCTTTCCGTGGACGGTGCGAACCGTTTACGAGGGATGCGGCGGGTGGCCCAAGGCGGACTTCACGGGATGTCGGTGGTGCCGGGAGACATCCTGCGGGCGGCCTTGTGGGATGGCGCGGCGGGCTTCATTCTCGCTCACAATCATCCGAGTGGCAGCCTTGAAGCCTCCCGAGAAGACATCGAGACGACGGTGCGGTTGGCCCTCGCGGCTCAACAACTCGGGGTGCCGTTGCTCGACCACGTGATCCTCGTCCCGGGAGGGAATTACCTGTCGATGGCGGAGCTCGGGGTGCTCGAGGTGCGCCTGCCCGGGGCTCGGGGACGCGTGAAAACCGGGACCGGATGAGGGAAGGCATGAGCGCTCAGGCTCTGAAACATTCCCGCCTCGGCCGGCGGTTGGTCACGGTACCTTCGGTGGCGACGGAGCCCGCGACCAAGGCCGCGCGTCAACGCGCTCGAGTGGCCGGGGCTTGTCGCTTAACGATGCGCCACAGCGGGTCTCAGCGCCGCTTCCAAGGGAGCCGCGCTCGGGGCGGGCGTAGGGCTCGAGGCGCGCTCGCTCAGCTGACTCAACAACACCCGGCCCGCTGGAAGCTTTCGGTTAACGCTGGCCGGGGGAGCGTCGTCCACCACCACGGGGTGCACCCATGGAGGCGCCGGATTCAACCACCGTTGGGCGAGCTCGGGTAGCGCAATCGAGCCCATTTGCAGGAGGTGCGCGGCGTGCATCTCGCGCGTGTTTCCGCGGTAGCCAAGAACGTGCAGGCTCCCCACCTGCGTGTTCGTTACCGGCTGCAGAAGCGTGTCACGTCCGATTGAGCCCCGCGCCGCTTTCAGTGAAAGGTGCGCCGGGGGAGCAAGCGTGGACTTCGCCGCGTGCGCGCCGACCGAGGTCAGCAAAAGCTCGGCGCTTCGGGTCGTGCTCGCATAGAGGATCGGGTCGATCTCCGAGTGCGTGAGGGTGAACAGGATGCGGTTGTTCGCGGCGGCTCGGGCAGCGCGCAAAAACGGCAGCACGCTTATCTCCGAGAGTCGGTGGTGGTCTTCGTCAACGAAAGCCGCGTGGATCCCGTCGAGCAAAATCACGGCATCGAGCGGATCGTTTTCGGCGTTTGGAGCGAGCCGCGTATCGAGAATGCTCTCGATGGCTCCGTAGCCAGCGCTCCACGCTGTCAATGCCATGCGTCGCAGTTCGAGGCCCTTGAAGCCACGGCGCGCCACGCCTTGGTCAATTTGTGCCAATAACCGCTCGAAGCGCTGTGTTTCCTTGTAAATATTTCGGTAAGGGACCGAGCGGATCCCCCAGTTGACGATCGCCAATACGGCGTTCACATTGGCTTGTTCCACGCTTTCGCGGACGATTGCGACGTCACCGTGAAAGTGGATGATGAGGTCGTAGCCGCCTTCTCGTGGGTGAAAGCTATTGGGAATGTGCAACACCCCGCCGTCGATCGGAATGTGTCCCGGGAATTCACGGTGCAAGACGACCGCCGGAAGGCTCACCTGAGAAGGCGCCACCGGTCCGGCGCTGGCACTCGGCTCCGCTATCACCCCGGCGGCAGCGAGTTGGTTCCCGGCCTCGAGATGGGGCTCGATCGGGAGAACCATCGCGGCCTGGGCGAGGGCAACGGGCTGGGTGCGACGCAGCAGGGCGGTGGCGCTCAACATCACGAGCGCCAGGACCGAGGCCGCCGCCCAGTAAGCCCATTTCGGAAGCGCAATTGCAGGAAGCACTCCCGAGCCGTGGTCGAGGCCCCGCGGCTTTTGTTGTCCGCCGCGGCGGCTGCGCGGAGCCGCGTCCAGCAACTCGATCGCCACCGGCGGTGGGGTGGGACTTTGGTCGCTGGGCGAATCGAAGCTTGAGTTTCTCTCGTACGGCGCCGCGAAGGCACGCGATCGAAGAGAAGACGGCGGGATCGTCGAGGGCGTGCGCGTCACGCGACCGGTGTTGGTCGTCGGGAGCTTTTCGTTGCCAGGCAACCCGGAGTCGGTCTCGTGGACCGCTGCTTCCCGGTCATTCGGCAAGGTGCCCCAGCGGTAGGCGTGCGTCAGCCCGGCGTCCGGTAGGCGGCCGTCCACCGCCAGTGGGCGCGGGGTCTTGGTGCGCAGGTTGGAACTCTCGGACATGGGGGAGGGAGGTCATAGGTCCCACGAATGGGCCAAATAATTAGCGATTCCACGCACAGGACGACGGCCCGCTCCTCGCTGTCGCCGTGGTGCTGCTCAGAGACTGGGGTTGGTCACCGCTCGAGCAGCGTGCTGAACAGCCATGCACTGTGCGGATGCGCCCTTCAGGCAGCAACGTGAAGCCCGTTTCGGAGGCCAAACCGTGCGTCGTTCGAAGGGCGGTCGGAGCCCGTCGCTCGGCTCTTCGAGGCGCGTAGAACCTCAAAAAGGGCTGACCTTTGGCACTAGGTACGGATTGGGTAAGACGCGGCACGACACGCCTTGATAGTTCCATATTGGGTCGGTTGTCACGCACTCTTCACTTGGAGACTTCCATCAAGCAAAGTGGTGGCCCATGGGTTCACGCGTTCAGTAGAACCGCGACCTCCCCCTTCGAGCGTGATTGGCGGTCCCTGATGAGGTCCGCGGGGCTCCTCGTCGCGCCTTGGACGAGCCGCCGCCGCTCATGCGGTTTTGGCGCGCCCGACCCTGCGCAAAGGCGTGCTTCGACCGGCTCAGCATCCCGGCCGCTCGGAACGTCCGTCCGGAACGGCGGCGCTCAGTGGCCTGCGACGGCTTGCAGTACGGTTCGATGCGCCACCTGAAGCGCGGTGTCGCTGCCCGTCGTGGGGTCTGCCGCCACGTCGTCGAGTGTCAGGAACTCCGGTCGCGACGTCGCCGACACGACCTCGCTCGCAGGCGGCAGCGGAGGGCCAAGGCTCTCGCTCGCGAGCGCACCGTCGAGGTCGCCTTCCCGCACGAAGGGCACCTTTGCCGCGGCGTCGTTCGCATAGCGAATCAACACGTTCGGATGAATACCGCGAGCCTGGATAGCGCGACCGTTCGGGGTGTAATAACGCATCGTCGTCAGTCGGAGTCCGGCGCTCCCGGGCAGCTCGTAGATCGTCTGTACGGACCCCTTGCCGAAAGTCTCGCCGCCGATGACCTGGGCTCGACCGCTGTCCTGCAGGGCGCCCGCAAGGAGCTCCGCCGCCGACGCCGAATACTCGTTGACCATGACCGCGATGGGTACCCGCGCGAGCGCGCCGCCGGGATGCGCGCGTGCCTCGTCGAGCACTTTGCCGCGGTGCCGCGTCGTGTAAATCGTGCCACCGGCGAGAAACTCGTCCGCCACGGCTTCGGCTTCGTCGACGAGCCCGCCCGGGTTGTTGCGCAGGTCGAGAACCACCCCTTCGAGCGGCGCGGAGCTGGCGCTTCGCAACCCAGCGATCGTCTCGAGCAACTCCTCGTGGGTTCCCGACTGGAATTGCCGAAGCCGTACGTAGCCGATGTTACCTGCCAACCGCTTCCCGTCTACGCTCCGAACGCGGACGTGTTCTCTCACGAGATCGAGCGTGATCGCTTCGCCGTCTGCTCGGCGTTTCAGCGTCACCCGAACGTGGGTACCTGCCGCACCGCGCATCACCCGAACGATGGCCTCCGCGACCATGCCGGCGAGCGGCCTTCCGTCCACAGCCAGAATTTCGTCGCCCGCCTGGATCCCTGCGCGAGCCGCCGGCGCACCCAGAATGGGCGCCATGACGAGCACGCGGTCGTGGCGAAAGTCCACCTCGACGCCGATGCCCCCGAAGGTGCCGCCGGTATCTTCGTTGAACTGGGCGAACTCACGTGGCGACAGGTACGCCGAGTGCGGGTCGAGCTCGGCGACCATGCCTTTGATCGCGCCGTCGAGGAGCCGCTGTCGGTCCACGGGGTCCACATACTGGTTTTCAATCTGCACGAGCACCCGGGCCAACTGGCCGAGGGGCGCGTAAGGGGTGGCTCGTTCGCTCGTGGCCTCGCTGGCACGGGCGGCGACCGCCCCTCCAAGGAACGCGGCCATCACCAAGCTGAGCTGCCGCAGGCCACGCTTGCCGTCCGAAGTCATGGCTGCGAGGCTAGCACCTGTGTGTCGGGCGAAACCCTCGTCAGGAGGGTTCGGCCTCGCTTTTGATGGCCAGAGACGCGGGTGCGAGACGCTTCTTCTCGAAGGGCTATTGACACACGAAAAGAAACGGCTATAGTCCGCGACCCCAATGGTTTCCAGCACGCAGCAAACCGAACGTGTCCGTGCCCGCCAGCACAAAAACGCTGGTAAGCGCCGCAAGCGCCAGATGCGCATGGGAAAATCTACCCCCGTGTTTCCGGTCCATCCGGCTGGCTATGACGTGAACGCGGCTGACGCGAAGCCGGCAAAGAAGGACTGAGCAGCACCATGGCAACCCACGCCTCCGCTGAAAAGCGCAACCGACAGCGCATCGTCCGCACCGAGCGGAACGGTGCATTCAAGTCTCACGTCCGCAAGGCATTGAAGGTGGCCCGCGAAGCGGTCCTCCAAGGTGCTGCCAACGCGAGCGAGCTCGTCAAGGGAGTCCACACGCTGCTCGACAGCGCGGCTTCGAAGAACGTGCTCCCCTCGAAGCGTGCCTCGCGATTGAAGTCGCGTCTCTCGCTCGCTCTCGCGAAGACCGCTAAGTAAAAAGGTCACGCAGCCAACCGGAGCGGCTCCAAGGGAGTCGCTGAGGGCGCGAATCGTTTCGACGATTCCGCGCCTTTGGTTTTTTGTCCTTGATGACGGCAAAACTCTCGGTTTTTCGGCGTCCCTCCGGCGCTCGCGCTTTCTGAAGCTCACGCCTTCGCGTCGGCCCAGTTCTTCCCCCACCCCACGTCGACGACGAGGGGCACGTCGAGGGTCGCCACCGATTCCATTGCGGACTTGATAAGGCGAGCGGCCTCTTCGATGCGCGCCTCCGGCACTTCGAAGACGAGCTCATCGTGAACGGTCAGGACCATCCGCACCTCAGGAAATACCGGCTTCAAAAGCCCCACCATCGCGAGCTTGAGGAGGTCGGCTGCGGTGCCTTGGATTGGCGTGTTCTGGGCGCTGCGCTCCGCGTAGGCACGCTTCATCGGGTTGCTGCTTCGTAGGTCCGGTAACAGCCGCCGTCGGCCGAGGAGGGTCCGGACCTCCCCCGTCTCGCGCGCCTCCTCGAGGGTGAGCCGAAGGTAGTCTTCCACGCCGCGATAGCGCTCGAAATACGCTTCGATGAAGCGCTTGGCCTCGGCTCGCGGGATCCCAAGGCGCTTACCCAACGCGAGCGAGCCCATCCCGTAAATCACACCGAAATTGACGGTCTTGCTCTGCGCTCGCATCGCGTGCGTCACCGCCTCTTTCGAGACCCCAAACACTTCCATGGCGGTCCGGACGTGCACGTCTTGGTCCGTCGAGAAAGCTTCGACCAGCACCGGATCGTGAGACAAATGGGCCAGGACGCGGAGCTCTATCTGCGAATAGTCCGCACTCAGAATGAGCTTCCCCGGGGGCGCCGTGAAGGCCTCGCGAATGCGCTTTCCGTGGGCGGTTCGGACCGGGATGTTCTGCAAATTCGGCTCGCGTGACGAGATTCGGCCCGTGGCCGCCGCGGCTTGGTCCCAGTGGGTGTGGATGCGTCCCGTCTTCGCATCGATGATTCCTGGCAACGTATCGACGTAGGTGCCTTTCAGCTTCGCGATGGTGCGGTGCTCCAGGATGAGCTGCGGCAAGGGGTGCGCGTCCGCGATAGCCTCGAGGGCCTCGGCATCCGTCGAGCGACCGGTCTTGGTTTTGCGTGTCGAATGGAGCTTGAGCTCGTCGAAAAGCACCGTTTCAAGTTGCTTTGGCGAGGCCAGGTTGAGTGGCCGCCCCGCCGCGGCGTACGCTTTCGTTTCGAGCTCGGCAAGCTCGAGCGTCAGTTCGTTTCCAAGCACCGCTAGTGGTTCGGCATTGAGCGCTACGCCACTGCGCTCCATTTCGACGAGCACGTCGGCGAGCGGTAACTCGAGCTTTTCGAGCAGGTTCGCGACCCCCGCTTCGGCGAGCTTCGGGCCCAAACGATGAGCGAGTCGCAGGATGGCGGTGACGTGGCTGCACGCGTGACCGAGGACGCTCTCGACCTCGAGCATGTCGAGGCCATGCTTGGGTTGCCGCGGTCCCCCGGTGGCCTTGTCCTCGAGCACGACGACCGTGTACGCGGCCTCCCGCGCGGCGAGCACCTCCAACCGGTGCCCAGCCTCGGGATCGAGCAGGTAACTAGCGAGCATGCTGTCAAAGGCCGCACCCTGGATCGGCAAGCCGTGACGCGCGAGAAGGACCTGAGTGAATTTGAGATCGTGGCCGAATTTTCGAATCTTGGGTTCATTCAGGAGCGGTCCGAGGCCCTCGACGAGCGCCGCGAGTGACAGTTGTTTCGGGGCCGTCAGCGTGCGGTGCCCGAGGGGGATGTAAAATGGCCTTCCCTCGGTGGCCGCAACGGCGAGACCGATGAGCGGCGTGCGCACGGCGTTCGTTTCGAGCCCGAACGCCATCACCGCAAAACCGTTCCGCGCGCGGGCCTCGCTCACAAATTGCGCGAGCGCCGCCGCATCGAGAATGGCGGTGCCACTCACCGTGGGAACGGGGAGCCCCGGGACCGAAATGGGTGCTTTTTCGGCTGTCTGGTGCGCCGCGAGCCCGTCGAGCCCCTCGAGCAGGCGCGAGAACTGCAGCTCGCTAAAGATGCGCCGAAGACTTGCGACGTCGGCATTTTCGAAACGCAACGCCGCGCTGTCCACCTGGATGTCCACGTTGTCGCGAAGCTCGACGAGCCGGTAAGCGAGCTCGGCCTGAGCGCTGTGCGCTAGCACCGAGTCACGGAGCTTTGGCTTGTCGATGGCCGCCGCGTTGGCGAGCACTTCCGCGAGCGACCCGAACTTCTGAATGAGCAAAGCGGCGGTCTTCGGACCCACGCCAGGGATCCCCGCGACGTTGTCGGAGGTGTCGCCCACGAGCGCGAGAAAGTCACGCACGCGACTCGGCTCGACGCCGAATTTTTCCTGAACCTCACGCGGTCCGTAAACTTTGTCGCGCGCCGCGTCCCAGACGAGCACGTCTGTGCCATCGACGAGCTGGAACAGATCCTTGTCACTCGATGCGATGACCACCCGCAGTCCGACCTTTCGCGCGTGCTTCACAACGCTAGCGATGAGGTCGTCGGCTTCGAAGCCGTCGCGCTGAAACACGGGGATCCCGTAGGCCTCGAAGAGTTCGCGGCAGCGTTGCAATTGGACGACAAGGTCGCTTGGTGTCGGCGGTCGATTCGCCTTGTAGTTCGCGTCGAGCTCGCCGCGAAAACCGCGTCCGCGGCTGTCCATCGCGATCGCAATGTTTTTGGGTCGTTGCTGGGCGAGAATACGATGAAACATGTTCATCGTACCGAGTGTCGCATTCGTCGGCTCGCCGTTCGGAGCGCTCAGCGGAGGCATCGCGTGGTAGGCGCGAAACACGAAGCTCGAAAGATCGAGCACATAGAGGACGTCGTCGGACCCCGCCTTCGGTAACGTGCTCGGAACCTCAACCGTCATGCGTTCGAGCGATACCACGGTAGCTTGTGAGCGGTTGGATCAGGCTTGCGCAAAACTTCAGTGGCGTTCCTCGAGCGACAGACCCAAGTTTTTAACCGTCTCTTTTACAAGGGCTTGGATCCCCGGGAGCGCATCCTCGGCTCCGGGCTCGAGCAGCCGGTCGACGAGTGGGTGAAGCTCCGCGCGGATGAGGCCCGTAAGGAAACGGCGTAACGGCTGCCGTTCGCCCTCCGAGAGGCGTCCCTTGACGACGGCACCTCCCATCAATCCACACGCAACCCCGATGGCCCCGGGACCGATTTGGGGGCGACCGAGATAAGCCGTCAGCTCGCAGTGCAGCGTGGAATGAACCCGGTTGCGATGAACGGCCAGGTAACCGTTCGCGCTCCGGGCCCGGGCTCGACTCAGGAACAGCTTCATGTCGGGCACGTTGCCGAGTGCCTCCGCCGCTTCGGCCGCGATGAGCCAGCCGTCCGGGTGCTGCGAGGTTGTCAGCGTCGTCTCAAGTCGCAGCAACGCTTCGGTGGGGCGGTCCAACTCGACCAGCGCCTCACAAGCGCCGAAGAGCGATTCGTCGATGCTCGGCTCTTCTTTGTGGCTCTCATCGAAGAGGGCGAGGGCCTCCTCGGCGGCGCCTTGCAAGAGCCGGACGGTCCCGAGGCGCAGGCGGCCGCACCAGGTGCTCGCACCTCGAACGTAGCGTTGCGCAAAGGCCAGTTTCGCCCACCCGAGGCAGGCGCGATAAGCCGTTTCGGCGAGGGCGAGGCTCGGGTCACGCTCGGTCTCGCTGGCCAGCGCTTTTTGCTCGAGCGCGCGCCCTCTAAAAAAAAGCGCGTCGGGGCTCGGTCCTTCGTAAGCGATAGCGTCATCGACCGTCGCGAGCACGCCCTCGACGTCTCCTGCTTTCAATTGAATCACTGCACGAGCCGTCATCAACCGAATCGCCGAGCGCAAGGTCGTAGGCGACGCTGCCTTGACGAGGGCCCAACCTGCTTCGGTCATCAACCGCGCCTGGTCCTGCGAGCCTCTTTCGGCGTATTCGTGCGCCAGATAGCCGTGAACGGTGAAGTTGTCCGGCTCGAGTGCAAGGCGCTTTTCGAGCAACGCGACGTTGCGGTCGTTCTTGCCCTTACGCTGCCGGACGGACGGCACGGCACCGTAGTGGACGATGTCACCGCGCACCTCGAAGGCTCGATTCCCGTGCCGTACGACCCAGGCGCGGACGCTCTCGTGGACGATCCCGGCGAACTCGAGGTCCGCGGTCCGACGCAGCAACCGAGGTACGTACATCGGCTCACCGAGGCGGCTGTGTCCGCTCACGATGTCTTTGTGTGGCGCTTCGAGCGTGCGCGCGTCGTGAAGGCGGAGCATGCCGCAGTCCTCCGTGACGGATTGAAGCTGGCACCGAATGCTCTCGACGCTCTCCCAGGTGAGGCGCTCGTCGGCATCGAGGATGAGCACCCAGTCGCTCGTCGCGTAACGAAGCCCAGCGTTTCGCGCTGCCGAAAAGTCATCGCACCATGGAAAGTGAATCACCCGTGCACCGGCACGTTCCGCTATCTGGACGGTCGCATCCTGGCTTCCTGTATCCACGATGATCCGCTCCGTGCACAGCCCCTCCACCGAGTCGAGACAGCCTTGCAACTGCCCCTCCTCGTCCCGAACGATCATGCAGAGCGCGACTGTGACCTCACTCACGGAACGGCTCGGTTATCTTCGAGGTTGGGGCGCGGCTCCGGCGTCTTCTTTTGCGAACTTCCGCCCCCGCTGCCTCCGTAGAGGTCGGCCTCTGCCGGATAACGATTCGGAACGGTCCGCATGTCGAGCCCTTCGACGGGTTGCTCACCGGCTGGCCCGCGTCGCACCTCGTTCGGCTCGACGGGCCATGGGCTTTCGCTCGACGACCCCGCGCAAGCCGCCACGAGCGCCAACACGAGGACGCCGAGACGCCGAATACGGTTTTGGTGCGACAGCATACAGGACATCCGTAGCTTGAAATCCCCTGCGCCTCCCGTAAATCAAGCCTCGACACAGCGAAACGCGGTGGCGCATCCGATCCCATCAGCGTACCCTCCCGCCCGTCATGGAGTTCCTCATTCCGTCGCGCACGGCCCGGCCCGGTGACGACCCGATTTTCTCACTCAACGCGGCGGCGACCAAGCGGGCTCAGTCCGGAGAAGACATCGTCAACGCGACCATCGGCGCCCTGCTGTCCGACGACGGTCGGCTTGCGATCATGCCGACGGTGGCTGAGTCCCTCTCGACGTTGCCATTCGAGACCGTGGCGTCCTATGCACCGATCCCTGGCCGCGAGGACTACCGCAAAGCCATCATCGACGACCTGCTCGGGCCATACGGCCTGACGGAGAACGCGACGTGTGTGGCGACCCCCGGTGGAACCGGTGCGCTCCGCATTGCCTTCGAGGACTTTCTAGAGCCAGGTCAAACCGCGCTGACCAGCTCGTATTTTTGGGCGCCCTACCGCACGATCGCTGACGAATCAGGCAGGAAGGTCGCGACTTACGATTTGTTCGACGCTGCCGGCCGCTTCAATTCGACGGACTTCGAAAAAAAACTCGATGAACTGATGGCAGCTCAGGGTCGCGCCCTCATTCTGCTGAACACGCCGTGCCACAATCCCACGGGCTATTCGCTCGACCAAACGGAGCTGGATGCGGCGGCGACGGTCCTCCTACAGCACGCGGCACGGGGACCCATCACGCTCGTCCTCGATGTGGCGTACGGGTACTTTCACCCCGAGGCGCTCGACCGCTGCATCGCGACCTTCACGAAGCTCGCGGACCGGGTGCTCGTCGTCTTCGCGTGGTCTGGCTCGAAAGCCTTCGCTCTCTACGGTCAGCGCGTGGGCGCTCTCGTGGCGCTGTGTCCGGACGAGGCGCAGCGCACCCGTATCGGCAACGCGATCACCTTCTCTTGTCGAGGCCTCTGGTCGAACTGCAACGCCGCAGGAATGGCAGCGGTTGCGCGTATTCTCGCTGACCCCATCTTGCGCGTGAAGGTCCTTCAGGAACGCGCATTGCTCGTTGAATTGTTGGCGAAGCGCGTCGCGTTTTGGAACGAACACGCGTCGGCGGCTGGGTTGAAGTACCCGCGTTACGATGGCGGGTTTTTTACGACGGTGTTCAGCGCCGAGCCCGCCAAGTTGTCGCAAGCCCTGGCCGCGCGCGGACTCTTTCTCGTTCCCACTGCGGGGGCCGTTCGCGTTGCCGTGTGCGCGGTGAATGAGGCGCAAATAGCCCGCATCGTCGAGGGCCTG
Source organism: Polyangiaceae bacterium (assembly GCA_947502375.1). Classification (GTDB taxonomy): domain Bacteria; phylum Myxococcota_A; class Polyangia; order Polyangiales; family Polyangiaceae; genus SYFR01. Next base: position 8,119 of record CANMZR010000025.1, on the reverse strand, counting down.
CGCGCTGTCGGTGCGTAACGCAACAGCGCCACGAAAGCTGCGTTCCGCTGGGTTTTCTGCGGTTCGCGAGCCCGGACGGCGGCCCTGGGTGCCGTGTTTCTGGATGCTCGTAACGACTGTCGTCACTGGCTGTGGCGGTGGCACGCCGTTGATGCACCCGGCACACCCGATCGCACGTGGTGACGTGCTCATGGGGGCCGGATTCTCGGCGACGAAGGGAGCGTCGGCGTGGACGAGCGTGGGCAAGCCGAGCGACCGCGAGCTCGTCGAAGCGGCCACTGTGGCGCCTGGCTTGGCGCCCTGGGTCGCTGGGCGCATTGGCTTCGGCGAAGGCAGTGAAGCGGGGCTCACCTACACGGGGCGGGCGGTCCGAATCGACGGACGCCGCGTGTGGGCGCTCTCGTCGGCGCTTGACCTCTCGCTCGGTGTGGGTGCGACCGGCCTTTTGCCCCAGCGGCAAGATGCGCTGCAGCTACGGGTTGGCGGGGAAGGGGCTGACGTGCCGGTGCTGCTTGGCTGGCGAAGTGCGGGTGATATTTATTCGCTTTGGCTCGGTGCGCGCGCGGGCGGGGAGCGTCTGCGTGGCGAGCGAGAGCTTCCGAGCCCCCCCGGCACACTCGAGGTTCAGGCGACCGAGATGCTCAGCGGATGGCACTCCTGGGCTGGCGGGCTCGTCGGCCTGCGCATCGGTTTTCGGCACGTTTTTGCGGTCCTCGAAGTGGATGGCGCGGCCCACTGGGTTCGCATCGACCTCGCCGACCGCCAGGTCTCGGTCAGCTCCTTTGCGGTCGCACCGGCCGCTGCGCTCATCGCCAAGTTCTGAGCCATGGCAGGTATTGCACTCGTTCTCAATCCGCTCGCGAAGCAGCACGCGCGGGATCCCAAACTTGCGGATCGGCTTATGCGGCTCCTCGGTGACGAAGGCGTCGTGCGACCCGTCAGCACCTTCGAGCAACTCTCGACCGTGGTCGAAGAGATCCGGGCGCGCTCACTCGACGTCATCGCCATCGCGGGTGGTGACGGCACGAATCACACGGTGCTCACGCACCTCGCGAGAGCCTACGGCGGCCAGCCTTTGCCGCACATCGCGCTCTTGCGCGGCGGCACGATGAACACCACCGCGAATTCGTTCGGAATTCCGCGCAAGAAACCGGAGGCGTTGCTCCGGGCATTCAAGCGGGCCTACCAGCAGCGCTTTGTGACGCCGATGCGCTTCGTCGAACCTCATCTTTTTCGAGCGGGGGACCGTTACGGATTCATTTTCGGAACCGGCGCGATCCACGGTTTCATCGCCGAGTACAACTCGCGCCCGGTTCGCAGCGCCGCCTGGGCGGCCCGTGTTCTCGCCACCGCCATCGGCTCAGCGACCGTTGGAGGAGAGACCATCCGTCGCGTGGCGCAGCGCTGGGAAGGGTCGGTCATTTTCGATGACGGGACGGCCTTTCCTCAGCGTGACTACCTGACCGTGGGCGCCTCGACGTGCGCCCAGATCGGCCTCGGCTTCAAGCCTTTCTATCGAAGTCACGAGCGCGCGGAGCACTTGCATGTGCTTGGTATCCACTGTGCGGTCGCTGACTTCATCGCGGGCTTGCCGAAGGTGTGGCGTGGCCAACCCTTGGGTGGTGAGCGCACCTATGAAAAGCTCTGCCGCACAGCGACTCTCGTCCCGCGTTACGGTGAGGTCTCGTTCACCATCGATGGGGACGTCTACGTCCATCAAGGCGAACTCGAAGTGGCCTGTGGCCCACGCGTCCGCATCCTCGCGCTCTGACGACGCTTATTCGACTCGCCCGCCTAGCGAACGGACAGCCGCTTCGGCGTCTTTTCGGAAGGCGTCCGTCGCTGGTGCGAGGCGCAGATAGGCCAGGAATGCCTTGAGGGCGCGCGGCTTATCTTTGCCCTTGATGAGCTCAGCGAACTCGTAGTTTGCGTTCGCGAGCCAGGACGGGGGCTGCAGGGACTTGTTCTCATCGAGCGCTTTGGTGGCGCCATCGACCGCGGCTTTGAAATGCTCGATGGCTTGTTCTTTGTCATTTTTGTTGACCAGCAACTTCGCTAGCCGATAGTGCCACTCGGGGAACTCTCGCCCCGCCAGGGCCATCTTCCAGGCGTCCTCGGCTTCGCTTTGCTGAGTCAGCTCGCCGTAACACACCGCCATCATGGCATACGCCTCGAAGCGCAGCGGTGACAGCTCGACCGCCGTCTTCAGCTCGGCCAAGGCGTCATGCACTTTGCCCTTGCGCTGCAACAGAACTCCCCGTTGCCAATACGCGTCGGCAAGGGTCGCATCGAGCGCAAGTGCTGCCTCGATCGCCTTTTCGGCTTCGGTCTGTTGGTTGGAATCCGCCGCTGCCCAGCCGAAATAAAGTTGATAGTCCGCTCGATTGGAGTCCCCGCGCGCGGCTGTCCGAAGGTAGTTGAGTGCCCTGGTCGAGTCGCCCTCTTGCAAGTACGCCCGCCCGAGAAAATAGTTCACGTCCGGGCTCGTTCGGCGCTTCGCGAAGACTTTCTCAAGATGTTGGATGGCCTCGCGCGACTGGCCATTCAGTACCTGCGTCGTACCGACACGGAACATCAGGTCGATGTCGTCGGGCGCCTTTTGAAGCGCGTCCTGATACATTTTGAGCGCCTGCGCGCCAAGTCCTGTCTCGGCGTACCAAAGCCCCCATTCGAGCGCCAGCCCAGGGTAGTTCGGATCGACCGCCGCTACCGCCTCGAAGCGCTTTTTAGCTTCATCGTACTCGCGCGACTTTCGGTGCACGACGCCTAGCTTGTACATCGGCCCTAGGTTTTGCTCGTCGATGGACAACGCCGTCTGGAAGGCGGTCTTGGCCTCCTCGAGCCGCGCGGCGCTGAGGGCCACCTCGCCCTTGGCCATCTGCAGGTCGAAATTTTGCGGAAGCTTCGTCGCTGCTTCTTCGAGAACTTTCGCGGCCGCTTCCGCCTTGCCGAGGCTCGCGAGCAGCTCGGCCAGCGCGACGTACGCCCGGACAACGCCTTCGGTGTCGCCGCCCGTGGCGAGGGCTAGGCGGAAGAATTTTTCCGCGTCGGCGCGCTTGCCGCTGAGGTTGTAGGCCCGTCCAAGCCAGTATCGAACGAGTGGCTCGGGGGCCTTTGCGTTCAGCGCGACGAGGTCGGCCAAGCCTTCCTTGAGGAGTTCCTGGCCAAGCTTCACCTTGGCGATGCCAATGGCTGCGAGAACGCTGTTCGGCGTCACGCTTTGTGCAGCCTCGAAGCGCGCGATCGCGTCCGTGTAGCGTCCCGCCTGATAGAGGAGTTCGCCGTTGCCGATGAGGGCTTCCTCGGAGCGAGGGTCGAGCTCCACGGCCAGCCCAAACGTTTTCTCAGCGGCCGTCAGCTGCGAATGACGAAGCTGGATGTACCCGCGCAAGTTGTAGGCTCTCACGAGCTCTGCCGTGCTTGCACCTCCGCGAATGGGTCCTTTGGCGATGACCTCGCCCAAGAGCGTGTTGGCTCGCGCCTCGGTGGAATCCTTCCGCCACAGGGTGGATGCTATCAACGTGCGTGCTCCCGCGTGCTCCGGCGACAAGACGATGGTCTGCTCGGCGTGGGTTACAGCGTCCCGCTCGTCGCCCTCGAGGAGCTTCGCACGAGCCAGCCCGTAGTGGGTGCGCGCGCTCTTTTCGAGAGCAAGGGCCGCCTGCCATTGTTTGCTCGCGACCTCGGCTTTCTTCGCGAGGAGCGCGATTTCACCTGCCATCACCAGGGCGTCGAGATCGTCGCGCTGCTGCTCCGCGACCGCGAGCGCCTCGGCGAGAGCTTCGTCGAGTTTGCCGTCGAGCGCGAGTGAGCCCGCCAGAGCGACGTGCCTTAGAGGCCCATCCTCGGCGCCCGCAACTCGCTGAAGCAGGGTTTTTCCTGCGGCCTCGAGCTCGCCGTGTGCTCCGAACCGGAGGCTGTTCAAGAGCGCGACCAGGGCGGTGTAGTGAGCGATGGGTGCGAAGCGCGGTTGCGTCGCTTGCTGGCTCCGGGCCTGGTTCACAATTTTCTCGGACTCGGTCGCCGTGTCCTTACCAAGGCTGGTTCGCGCTTCGGCTCGCAGAGCTTCGAGTTGCTGCACGAAGACTTTCCGATTCATCTTGTCGGTGATCGCGAAGTAGCCGTACGGACCCATGGGTGTCAGGGAAAGTGCGCCGCCTGCGATAGCGAGGGTCGGTATCAAGACAAGTGCAAGCTTGAGCGCGTAACGCTTTTTCTTGACCTTGATTTGCGGCCCGGCGTCGTCGCTCTCCGAGGAAGCCGCGGCCTTGCCACTCTTACCCGGCGCGAGCGCCGAAGGTGGGGGTGGCGTTGGGGCACGCGCCGGCCCACCATCGAGCTCGGCCCCGAACGCGAGATCGAAGCCGGTTTCACCGGCACCACCCGCCGCTCCGGTCGGAGCCGCTCGACCTGGAACATTTCTGGCGGCTGGGAGGTCGTCTTTGGGGCCCGGTGCCGGTAGATCGTCGAAGTCTCCGCGTGCCGGAAGATCGTCGAAGCTCGGTGCGAGCGGGCGCGTGTCGAAGCCAGCGGGCGCGGGGAGGTCATCGAAGGCGGCGGGGGCGGGAAGATCGTCGAAATCATCGTCGGGCGGCGTAACGGGGTCGTCCTTCCGGGGTGCCGGTGATGGTGCGGGGGGACGGGGTGGCGCGGTTGAAGCTGCGGCTGGTGGGGGACGGGGCGGCACCGGTGCCGGTAGGTCTTCGGGTGCTCGCGGTGCCGGCAGGTCTTCGGCTGTTCGCGGTGCCGGCAGGTCTTCGGCTGTTCGCGGTGCCGGCAGGTCTTCGGCTGTTCGCGGTGCCGGCAGGTCGTCATCTCCCGCATGTTCGAGCTTGCCCGCATGGTCGAGCTTGCCAAAGTCGAGGCCGAGATCGAGTGCGCCAAAGTCGCTGTCTTCGAGAACGGTCACGGCGTCGGGGGCGAGATCGAGCGTGATGGGCAGGCCGATGTCGAGGTCCGCTCCGAACGGATCGGACGACGGAGTTTCGGTGGCCGCGGAGACCGCGAAAATCGGTTTTTTCTTGGGAGGGGGCAACGGCGCGCCGACGGATTCGGGACCCGGAGCTTGGCTCCCCATGGCGGGCTCTCCGGTCTTGACTGAGCCGTCGGGTGCGACCGTGAAGCTGCTTCCGCATTTCGGGCAGCGCATTTTCATCCCGGCCGCGGGCACCCGCTTTTCAGACAGGCTGTAGGGGGCGCTGCAACTGGGGCATTGGACGTTCAACATGCTGATGCCTGCGGTCGGCAACGGCGAGCCTTGACGCCCGGTCACCTGCGGCAGGAGGTTAGCACTGCGATCCCGTCACCCTAAAAAAATAGCGGTGCCCCAAGCGCGGCGGCTGCGCCCGGGCAGGGAGAGCGCGTCAGGGCAAGAACGAAGCGATGAACAGCGCCTGCGAGCCGTTCGGAGCCGTCCGAAGACCGCCGCCGAAATCGACCGAGCCCTGGAAATGACCTGCGAAAATGACGTTCCCCTTGGTATCGACCCCGATGCCGCGTGTTTCTTGCAGTTGGGCATCGCCGAAGCCCTTGCCCCAATAGCCGTGACCGTCGTCATTCGCGAGTTTTACAACGAGGGCATCTCGGATCCCTTGCCCAACGAGCGGGTTCGCACTGTTCACATTCCACGTCCCCTGAAAGCTTCCTCCGAAAACCGGAAAGCCAGCCTGATCGACGCCGATGTCATTCAACTGATCGCCGAGTTTGTCGCCGAAGGTCACGCCGTGGAGCAACTTGTTGGTCTTGTCGAAGCGCGCCACGAAAATATCATCGCCACCGCCGACCGCCTTGAGCGGGCTGCCCCCGAGGTTGATGCTGGATTTGAACTGCCCGCCGACAATCAGGTCCCCGTTCGTATGGAAAGTGAGCGCACTGACCTGTGAATCCTCGTCGCTTTCAAAGAACTGATTGAATTTCGGCGTTCCCGTCGAGTCGAGGCGAGCGATGACGGCACGGTGCTGCTCGCCGACCTTGGGCGTGAGCGTCGCGCCGCCAAAGTTGATGGGGCCGTCCGTCCAGCCCGCGATCGCGATGTCACCGTCCGCGGAGCTCATGACGCTCAGGCCCTGAGTCGTGACGTCCGGCCCGCCGTAGGACTTCGCCAGGAGTTCCGTAAATCCTTTCGAAACTGCGTTGGGCGCGAGTTTTGCCAAGTACATGCGAAAGCCGCCAGGGCTCGGCGCAATCAAGTTCACGGCGCCGCCGAAGTTGATTTCGCCTTGGTATTGTCCGGTGGCGAGCAGATTGCCGGCTGGGTCAAAGCCCACGGCCGCACAGGAGTCGCTGCGGCCGTTCCCGACGCCGTAGCGCTGGCTCGCGACGTGGTTGCCGTTCTCATCCAGAACGACCGCGTAGGCGTCCGTGTATTGGCTGTCCTGAACCTGCAACGTGTTTCCACCGAAGGTCATCCCGCCCCGGAACGAGCCACAGAAACCGATGCGGTTGTCCTTATCGACCGCGACCGAGTTGGCTGTTTGCGGCTGGTTATCCCCGGCGGTCTTCACCCACTTCAGGATGCCTTTGTTGTCGTATTTTGCGACAAATGCGTCGAAGCCGCCCTTCGACGTCGACGCGGGAGCGGCGCCCGGACCGTCGAAATCGATCGTGCCGCTGAAGGAGCCCACGACGATCACGTTGCCAAGCTTATCCAACGCCAGGTCGTACAGCGCTACCGTGTCGGTCGGGCCAGCGCCGCCGTACGTCACGTCGTAGCCGTACTTTGCCGTGCCGGTGCCGCCTTCGCCGGTCCCGGTGCTCACCGTGCTCGACGCGCTGTCGCCGCCCGAGCCGTTGCTCGGTCCGGCCATGAATTGCAGCGAGCTGCCGCCCGTTCCGGTCATCTGCCCCGACGAGGCGGTGGCGTCGCTGCTGCTCCCCGCCACCTTGAATGCCGACGTGTCGCTGCCCCCGCACGCCACGGGAACGACGACTCCCACAAGCGCCGATGCGAACGCGAACGTACAGAACCCGGTTTTGGATGATAAAGCCATTTCGGGAAGCTTAGCGCCTCCTGGCCTCAGTCGTCGACAAGGATGCTACTTCAGGTCGCTTGAAAGGGTCACCCACCGCTCACCGGTGCCGCTCGCGCCGTCTTTGTCGGTGACTTTGCCCGTGAGCTTCAGTTTTTTTCCGAGCATCGGAGCGACGGCCTCCTTCAGTCCGAGTGCGAGTTGAAAGCGCAATCCGTAAAGCTTGCAGTGGCCACCTTCGTCCGGCACGAGAGTGAAAATCACCCGGAGCGGATCGAGCGTGAGATTGAGCTCCGGGAGCGTTGCCGAAATCTCCGTCTGGGAGCCGGAACGCCGCAGGTTCTTCGTCCGGATGGAAACCCAGATGTGGTAGCCACCTTGCGGGCCGGCCTCTACCTGGGCCAACGCGTAATCTTTTGCGCTCTGGAAGTCGCTCTGCCCTAGGCCCACTTCGACTTCAGCGGGGGTCGCTCCGGCGGGTTTGCAGATGTCATCGATCGCGTTCGGCCAGTTCGGGTCGTAAGGGCTGAGCGCCTCGGGCGGAAGGTAGGGATCCTGGCACGTCCCATGGATGCAGGTGCCGGTGACGCAAGGCTCGACGCCGAAGGAGCCGGGGATGGCGAAGCGGCACTTGCTCTCGAGCTGGACGAGGTAGAGCAAGTCCACGCCGCCGCGGATTGTGGTTGCGGCTTTGCGTTCGAGAATGAGTGTTTCGGGCAGCGCATACCCCCTCAGCGTGACAGCCACGGGTGCTCCGTTTTTGAGCGGTCCGACGGGCAGGTCGTAAGGAAACGATACTTGTCCCTTGCTCGTGCCGAGCGGGAGGCTCTGGGTGGTGTGGCTTCCGCTCGACTCGATGTCGATGTCGAGTCGGTCGAGGTCGACGCCGGCCCGAAATTCGCTCGCGATGCCAAAGACGACCGAACCCGTGTTGTCGGCCGAACAAGCGACGAGCAAAGGCGCGAGCCATCCGAAGCCGATACCGAGCCTTGTCACGGTCAGGGGTCCTTCCGTTCCTTCGCCGTGGCACCGGGCACCGCGGTTGGGACTGCCGCGGCACCGGGCACCGCGGTTGGGACTGCCGTGGCAGCCACTGGGACGAGGGGCTTATAGCCTTCCGGCGGGTATTTCGCGCTCGCCTTGTTGAGCGC
>CANMZR010000024.1 GCA_947502375.1 Polyangiaceae bacterium | reverse complement strand
GAAAAACAAGTGTACGATGATTCAGAAGTTTGAAATCAAGAAGTACTGTCCCGCGTGCCGCAATCACCAGCCGCACAAAGAAGGCAAGATTTCTAAGGGTTAGGCTCGAAGGGTTAGGCTCGAAGGGTTAGGCTCGAAGGGTTAGGCTCGAAGGGTTAAGCTCGAAGGGTTAAGCTCGAAGGGTTAAGCTCGGGGGCCAAATTCCTCGATTGGGCCAACTTCCTCGATTGAGTTGCCGCGGCGCTCGATCAGCCGCATGATCGCGGTACGGCAAGCGGGTGTCTTCAAAACTGGAGGCGCCTGCCAGTCTCGGTTCACGATCGGCATGATACAACCATGATCTTCGACTGGCTCTATGGCCTGTTCTCGAACGATCTTGCGATTGACTTAGGTACAGCGACCACGCTGATCTACGTCAAGGGCAAGGGGATCGTGTCTTGTGAGCCGTCCGTGGTAGCGGTAGCGGACGACGGGCGCGGTGGGAAACGAGCGATCGCGGTCGGACGTGAGGCGAAGGAGATGTTGGGCCGAACACCCGGGAACATTCGCGCCGAGCGGCCGCTCAGGGATGGAGTCATCGCGAATTTCGAGATCACCGAGGCGATGCTGCGTCACTTCATCGGGATGGCGCACAACCGGCGCACGCTCGTCAAGCCGCGGATTATCATCTGCGTGCCCTTCGGTATCACCGAGGTTGAGAAGCGCGCGGTGAAGGAAAGCGCGGAGGGAGCGGGTGCCCGCGAGGTGTACCTTATCGAGGAGCCGATGGCGGCGGCGATCGGGGCCGGGCTACCTATCACGGAGCCGAGCGGCAACATGGTCGTCGATATCGGGGGTGGCACGACCGAGGTGGCCGTCCTGGCTCTTGCAGGCATTGTTTATTCGCAGAGCGTCCGCGTCGGAGGCGACAAGATGGACGAGGCCATCACCGGTTACATGAAGCGGAAGTACAATCTCGCCATCGGCGAACAGACAGCCGAGCGCATCAAGATCCAGATCGGCAATGCCTATCCGCTCGAGAAGCAGCTGACGATGGAAGTGAAGGGCCGCGATTTGATAGCCGGGATCCCGAAGACGGTCATCGCGAATTCGGATGAAATTCGCGATGCGCTGAGCGAGCCCATCAATGTCATTGTCGATGCGGTTCTAAGGGCGCTCGAGAGCACGCCGCCCGAGCTCGCCGCGGATATCTCCGACAAAGGAATCGTGCTCACCGGAGGGGGGGCGCTCCTCACAAACCTCGATGTGCTCTTGCGCGAGGAAACGGGTCTGCCCGTCATGGTGTGCGATGACCCGATAAGCGCGGTTGTCCTTGGTTGCGGTAAGGCTCTCGATCACATCGAGCTCTTGAAGCAGGTCACGATCAGCTAGCCATGAGCGTTCGGCGCTACCGCGATGCGATCGTCGTCGTCTTGGCGCTCGCTGTTCCGTTCTGGTTCTTGCGCTACAATATCAAGCGTGATGCCCGCGGCTTGTCCGGACCCGATCTGGCGATCATCAAGCTCATCGCGCCGATCCAGTACGCGTCGGCCACCTTCGCTCACGGTGTATCCAGCGTCATCGGCGACTACGTTTACCTGGTTGACGTCAAAAAGAACAACGCGGACTTCGCAGCCGAAAACGCGCGATTGCGTGCACGGGTGAACAAGCTCGAGGGGCTCGAAGCCGAGAACCGCCGGCTCCGTGGGCTCCTTCAGCTGAAGAATCACTTGAACACGGACGTCGTGAGTGCCGAGGTCATCGCCAAAGATACCGTCGAGTTTTTTCGAGTCGTGCAGGTCACCCTCGACCGGCCCGTGCGCGAAATCGCAAACAACGCCCGGCTTCCCGTCGTGACCCTTGAAGGGGTCGTCGGGGTGACGGGCAAAGTGGCCGGAGATACGGTCGAGGTGCAGCTCGTCGTGGACGCTGCGAGTGGTGTTGACGTCGTGGACGAGCGGACCGGGGCTCGCGGATTCGCGCGCGGCATCGGTGACGAAACGAAGTACTTATGCAAAATTGAGTACGTAAGCCGCACGGACGCTGTCGAAGTCGGCGACTTGCTGGTGACGAGCGGACATGGTCGCAGATTCCCAGCTGGGCTCCCCGTGGCGCGTGTGACGTCGGTCGAGAAGAAGCCGTTTGGCCTTTACCAGGCGGTCGTGGCCACGCCGACCGTGGACATGTCCCGGCTTCGCGAAGTGCTGATTGTGCTCTCTTCACCCGAAGCTGGCGACTCGACCGCCGGTGCTCCGGCGGCGGCGTCTTCCGGAAAGCCCCCACGCATCGAGGCGGCGCCGTGACGGTCGGAACCTCGTACCGACTTCCGCAGTGGGCGGCACGATGAGAAACACCGCCTTCCTATTGCTCGGACTTACGCTCCTTCTCGTCCAGAGCAATTTGTTTCGATTCGTTGGTTTTTTACACGTCCCAGGTCTCACGCCGAGCTTGGTGCTGCCCTTGATTGTGTTCATGGGTGTGCATGAGTACGTGCTCTGGCGAGGGGCCTTGCTCGCGTTCGGGATCGGGTATCTGCTCGATGTGGTCTCGGCCGCTCCACTCGGTCTTTACACCTTCACCTCCGTCGCTATTTTTGTGATGGCTCGGGGTGTCGGCGTGCGCCTCGCTGCGCAAACGACCCTCCCGAAGATCGGGCTCGCCTTTGGGTTCTCGCTTCTGGAATCCGCGCTCATTTTGATTGTGGTTGCGATTTTCGGTGCCGACGCGGCCCGACCAAGGGCGCTCGCGGCGCTTGTGTTGCCCCACGCAATCGCGACAGCGCTGATGTCGCCCCTTGTATTTCGTCTCGCCGAACGCATCCATCAGGTGACGCAGGCGCAGCCCGGGTCGGAGGCTGGCGATAGGTGAGCCTGACCGCTGCTTTCGCTCCTTGGAAAAGGCTGACGTGAGTCTCCTCGTTCCGCGGCCCGACGTACGGGAGTTTCGAAAGCGTTTTCGATGGCTCACGCTGGCGGTGCTCGTGCTGTTTCTCACGATGACCGGGCGAATGCTGCAGCTGCAACTCTTGCTCGGCGAAGATTATGCCTCGATCGCGCGGGATAACATCGTTCGTAAAGTCTCGCTCGCGACGACGCGCGGAATCATCCGCGATCGCAAAGGGGAGGTCGTCTCCGCGAGTCGGGCTTCTTACGACATGTTCGTCGAGCCGAAGCGGCTGAGCGTCCTCGACGAGAAGGGCAATCCCAAGATGGGGAGTGTCTGGCAGCGGCTCGTCGCGCTCGCAACTTTTAGTGACGAAGACCGGCAGCGTTATGAACAACGCATCTCGACGATCCGCGGCCACGAGGGCGCTCAGGCCGACCAGCAAATCATTCTGATGGAGGATCTTTCGCGCGACACCGTCGCTACCTTGATGACGCACGCGCGTGAGCTTCCGGGCATTCACATCGTTCCGGTCAGCGTGCGCTTCTATCCACAGGGGCCGAGCGGTGCCCACCTGCTCGGCTACATGCGAGAGGTCGATGACGAGATGCTTGTGGAGCTTCGTAAGCAGGGCTACGCCGAGGGTGACCGAATCGGCGCGAGCGGCCTCGAACGCGGGTGGGAGAGCTACCTGCGAGGAACGCGCGGTTGGGAGAAAGTGCTCGTCGACGCGCGGGGTACGAAACGCCCGGAGCGAGAAGACGTCATCGATGAGCCGAAGCGGATCGAAGCGATACCGGGACGTGATCTTCGGTTGACCATCGACGCGCGGCTCCAAACGGCCATGGTGAAAGCGATGCAGGGAGAACTCGCCGGTGGTGCGGCGCTGCTCGAGGTGCGCACGGGGCGCATTCTCGCCATGGTATCGAAGCCTAGCTACGATCCGAATCAACTCTCCGGCGGTTACGGTAAGCAGACGGTGCGCGATGCGTTCCGCCGTCTCTTCAACGATCCGATGAAGCCGGCGATCGACAAGACGGTGTCCGGCGCGTATCCGCCCGGCTCGACGTTGAAGCCATTCACGGCGCTCGCAGCACTCGAGAAAGGGCTCATCGACAAGCGTCGAAGTAGCTATTGCCGCGGGTCTTTATCCTTTGGACGACGCATCTTTCGTTGCACCCAATCACACGGTGCAACGGACTTTCATAAGGCGATAGCCCAGAGCTGCAACGTCTATTTCTATCGACTCGTATCCGAGTACGGGCTGACGATGGATATGATCTCCGAGGTCGCGATGCGCTTCGGGCTTGGCCAAAAAACAGGCCTCGGAATCAATGCGGAGGCGAGCGGTCGCGTTCCGACTCGTGCCTGGATGACCCGCCGCAACAAGGGCCAGTTCCGCATCGGCTTCACCGTCAACGCGGCTATCGGACAAGGCGCGACGACCGCGACGGTCCTCCAGCTCGCGCTGGCGTACTCCGCATTGGCGAATGGTGGGACGCTCTACCAACCCCAGCTTGTCCGTGCTGTCGAGACGGCCGACGGTGCGGTGGTCCAAGAACTCGCGCCCCGGGTTCGTCGGCGGATCGCGCTCGATTCGACGCATCGCCAGCTGATCGCCGATGCGCTCTGGGGCGGGGTCAACGAGGAGGGCGGGACCTCGAGCCGCGCCCGGCTTGCCGGCCTCGATGCGGCAGGAAAGACGGGTACTTCGCAGGTGTCGCATCGGCCGACCAACAGCGAGGAGCTGCTCAACATCAGTTATTTCAACCGCGATCATGCCTTGTTCACAGGGTATTCGCCGTCGAAGTCGCCCGAGGTCGCTATCTGCGTGCTGATCGAGCACGGCGGCTCCGGCGGTAAGCACGCGGCCCCGGTCGCCTTTGAGGTCTTGCAGGCGTACCATCGGATCCTCGAACTCGACAAACAGGCTGATTCCAAGGCCCTCGGGGGGCGAGCGACACCATGATAGGTCCTGTCCTTCCAACGAAAGCGGGTGCCTTTCGAGACTTTGGTGCGCGCAACGCACACTTCGCCGTCCGCGCCAGCCAGCGCATCGATTGGCCGTTGTTCATCGCGGCCGCAACGATTGCGGTCATGGGCGTTGTGAACCTGTACAGCGCGACGAGCGTGTACTTCGGGACGACGCGCGGCGGGCTCGCCGAGATCTACATCAATCAGGTCTATTGGCTCGCGATCGGCGTTGCGGTCGGGGCGGGGGTCGCGTCGATCGATTATCGGCACATCGAGCGTTATGCCTATGTGATCTATACGGCCGGCATCATCGCGCTTGCGCTTGTGTTCGTGCTCGCGCGCGATGTTCGTGGCGCCTCTCGCTGGATCAACATCGGCAGCTTCAGCTTTCAGCCGAGCGAGTTCATGAAGCCGTGTCTCATCGTGGCGCTAGGGAAATACCTGCACGATGACCCGAATAGCGAGCCGAGGACGCTTCGAGATCTGTGGGGGCCGGCGCTACTGACCGCGATTCCGGCGCTCCTTGTTGCAAAGCAGCCCGACCTCGGAACGGCCGTGATGATGTGCCTCTTGTTCGCATCGATCATGGCGATCACGCGCATCAACAGGAAAACGCTCCTCGGTTGCGCCCTCGCGGCTGGGATAGGCGGACCGATTCTTTGGAACTTCGCGCTGCCGTATCAGCGGGCCAGGTTGACGACCTTTTTGAATCCGGCGGCCGACATCACCGGCACGGGGTACCACGCCTACCATGCGCGAATCGCCATTGGGAACGGCGGGCTTTTCGGCAATGGCTACATGAAAGGAATGCAGAATCAGTATCGATTCTTGCCCGATCAATACACAGATTTTCCGTTTCCCGTCTTCGCCGAGGAGTGGGGGTTCGTCGGTGCCACGGTGTTGATCTTGCTCTATGGGTTCATTGTGCTTTGGGCCATTCGAATTGCGTCCCAAGCCCGTGATCGCTTCGGGGCGGTCGTGTCGGTGGGCTGCGGTGCGTTGATTTTTTGGCATGCGTTCATCAATATCGGGATGGTGAGCGGGATGCTTCCGGTGGTCGGTATGCCGCTGCCGCTCTTCAGCTACGGAGGGTCGAGTGTCCTCACGATCACACTGTCGCTGGCCCTCCTCATGAACGTTTCGATGCGTCGGTACGCCGGCTTTTCGGCGCTGGCACGCCGTTAGAATTGTTGACGGCGCTATCGACTGGGGCGAACCTTAAACGATGACGCGACGGCTCCCGTGGCTCGCCTTTGCGCTTGCGCTTGCGGTCGTGGGCACGGCTGAGGGCTGTGGCGCCCGGAGCGCCCTCGAGGGTGGTAAAAGCTCGGCGGTGACCGCGGCCGGGCCGGGTGGCGCGGGCGGACTCGGCGGTGGTGGCGCGGGCGGACTCGGCGGTGGTGGCGTGGGCGGACTCGGCGGTGGTGGCGCGGGCGGACTCGGCGGTGGTGGCAGCGGAGGCGCCGAGCCGCTCTGTCAAGATGGCGCCACGCGATCCTGCGGGAACGACGTGGGAGCCTGTAAGCAGGGCGTGCAGCTCTGTGCAGCCGCAGCCTGGGGTTCGTGCAGTGGCAGCGTCGAACCGACCGAGGAACTCTGCAACGGGGCGGACGATGACTGTGACGGCGAGACCGATGAAGGGTTCAAGCTCGGCGCCGCTTGCGACGGGTCGGACACGGATCTCTGTACCGACGATGTCATCACCTGTGCCGGTTGCTCGCCCGGCCCCAACAACGTCGAGTCGTGCAACGGTAAAGACGACAACTGCAATGGAACCGTCGATTCGGATTGCGACATCGGTGCTTGTAAACCGGCGCTGCTCGTTACCGGATCGAAGCCGTCAAATCCGAATTGCGTGGATTTTCCCGTCGAAAAAGGCAGCGCAGGGGTGATTTTCTATCCGTGCTCAGGTGGCGATGTGAAAGCGACGCTGGGTAGCCTCGTGTTCAGCGGCACGGTGAAGAACGGAGCGGTTTCCCTCTCCGCCACGGGTAGTTACCTGGGGCCGGACGGCTGCACCTGGCAGACGAAACATACGATAAGCGGTGTGCTTGCGCAGGGCACCCTCAACTATTTTTACTCCGAGGCCCCTATCGCGGGCATGAACTGCTGGCAGGCATGCACCGAGACCGGGGTCGTGCAGGTCTCTTGGTGAGCTGAGCGTCGACGTGAAACGGGCTATCCCGGTCGCAGTTCCCGTGGGGGAATGCGGCCATCCGACATTCGGCGCAGTGCTCGCTTCTCAGTAACCGGGGGGCAGAACGACGTTGCTCCACGCGGTCGTTCGGCCGGTGCACTTTGCCGGGTCTTTCGGATCCGCCAGGTCCGGGCACCACGCCATCGGCCCGTTTAAGTAGTCCATGTGGAGATCGTGGTAGCCGGGAAAGCCCGGCGCCGAGGCGCGGTCGTCGCGAAGGGCGCCCCAGGAATTTTTGATGCGCAGGAACTGGATGGCGCTCGTCGGCAGGAGCGCGGCGTCGAGCTTCTTCGCGTCGCTGGGGTTGGTTGGATCAAGGGTGAGGCCGGCCTTCAGCAAACCAAATTCCTTCGTATCGACCTCGTAATCTTCGAGGACCGTCATGTGGCCGCCTTGACGACCGGGCCTGGCAGCCTTCGTCAGGGTCGTCATGTTGAACGAGCCCTTCAACACGGGGTCGGAGCTTTCCATCGCGTTGAAATCGACGTCCCAGGTGATGACGACTGGCTGGCCATCGTGAAGGGCCTGCTGAACGCGGACCTGGAAGCTGCGCTTCGAACTGTCACTCCAGGACGGGTAGCTGGCCTCGCGCCACTGCTGGATGGCCACAGCCACGGAAGTGTTCTTGACGGTGGGCTTGTTCGCGTCCGTGAGGCGCTCGGTGTAGGAGACCGCGAAGTCTTTCGGATGCACGAGGGACGTGCCCTTCGTCGTGGTTGCGGAGCTGCGAAAGGTGCGGTCGAAGGTCGCCCCGAAAACTTTCGTCAGCTCGGCTTTGAGTGTCGGCGAGAGCTTCCAAGCTTCGTCGAGCACCTGTCGCACGAGTGCTCGATCCGCGCGCGCATCGCTGTCTTTCAAGCGACCCGTGGCCAGCTCAGCCTTGATCGTATCGAGCGCGGCGTGCTGAACGGGCGACATCTCGCTGTTCGCTTCCTCCGGAAGGAACGCCGTCTCGGTCATCAAGCCGCGGTCGAGAACGATGTCGTTGGCGCGGTCAAAGTTGCCGCCGGTCTCGAGCTCGGTTTCAGCCTCACCTTGCGTGATCTTCGAGAACCAATCAAAGTAGGTCCAATACGACTGCGAGCTATCGAACGCCTTGTCGGTGGCGCGGTAGTTCATCGACTCGACCCAGCTCGCATGAGCATAGAGCCAGCAGTTGCCGATGGCCTGACGTTCCACGTCCGTGTGTTTCACATCGGTGACGTCCTCGGTCGCGTTGCCAACATCGCTCGTGCAGCCCGCGGTGAGGGGAGTAAGGGCGATGAGAGCACCGAAGATGCCGTTTCGGATGGCGTTGCGACGAATCATGCGCCCCCATAAGCATGCATCATGCCAACCTGACATACATCGCACCACATCGTGGTTGCACGTAGAATTGAAATGTTTCAATGACTTGGGCTACTTTGGTTGGCACGGCTACGGGCTTCGATGCACCAGTATGGACGAACATAGATCCAGACCTGAGTCAACCGAGGCCCGGGAGCAATTCGGGTAAGTTCGACAGCCGGGCGAGCACCAGGGCAGCGAGCACTGCGAGTGCACAAACGACCGCAAAGACACGCTGCCAGAGCGTCGATGGCCGCGGTGCGTCGAGGCCAACGAGCCAACCAAACAGCGCTCCTGCGACGAGGCCGGACAGGTGTGCCGCGTTGTTGACTCCGCCGACCGCGAATCCGAACAACACGCTGTAAGCGACCGTTTTTCCGAGCCATTCTTTCCAGCGCTGGTCCTTGCGGCGAAACATGAACCCGAGAATGGCGCCCATCAGCCCAAAGATCGCCCCGCTCGCGCCCGCCGTGGGACTCGGCTGATGGGTGAAGGAATAGTAGGCGAGCGAACCCCCGAAGCTCAGGATCCCGGTGACGACATAAACAATAAGCAGCCGCACCGAACCGATGGCCGGCTCGAGCAACCTGCACAGGTTGACCAGACCAAGCATGTTCATGCCGATGTGCAAAAGTCCGAAGTGGACGAAGCACGCCGAGAGCAGCCGCCACGGCTCCATTTGGACGAGGGTCGGCAGCGAAATCATGGCGCCCGAACGAAGCGCGTCGACGACTCCGCCGCCGCTCAAGAGCGTTCCGAGCGAGCGTTCGTTTTGGTACGCGAGCAAAACCTGGAGGCCATAAACAGCCGTCGTCAGCGTCAGCAAAGCCTTGGCGACCGGCAGTGACTCGGCAGGCCACAGCCCGAGCAGGGCCTCCGTTTTGGGGCCGGTCCGATAGGGCGGCCGCGTCACGGGCATGGAGTGCCGGCCAGGGGCCTCGGTAGCGTTCGGGCCGATTCGAGCCGCACAACGGATGCAGTT
Source organism: Polyangiaceae bacterium (assembly GCA_947502375.1). Taxonomy (GTDB): domain Bacteria; phylum Myxococcota_A; class Polyangia; order Polyangiales; family Polyangiaceae; genus SYFR01. The sequence goes on along the minus strand of CANMZR010000024.1, from coordinate 10,308 downwards.
TCTGAAGTCGGCGTCGTTCAACGCGCCGCAGTTGGAACAGGCTACCGGTACGGTCACAGAGCACGTATAGCGCGGCTTTTTCACGGAGGCTATGGAGCCACGGTTGGCACGCCCGCGTCTCGTTAGCGGCGCGTTTGGTTCGAGCGTAAGATTGGCCTGCGCCGAGCGTTCTAGAGGCATGGCGGGTGTGTTTTCTTTGGCGACGGCGATGAACTCGCAAGGACGAGTTGCGACGCCGGGCTCGTCGCTCCGCCTGGTGGCGGAGGTTCCCAAGGACGCGAACGTGTACGGGAGGGCGCGGCCGAGTATTCTGCGGTTGGTGCATTCGCCGTCAACTTCCGAAGTGGCCTCGGCTCGAGCGCTCGACCCCGTCCGAATCGCGGAGTTGGCGGCCGAGCGGGAGCTGGCGGAACGCGCAAAAGCGGGCGATCGCCGTGCTTTGGCCGAGCTCTTGCGCAAATACGGCCCGATTTTGTATCGGTCGGTGCTGCTGCCGAGACTGGGTAGCGAGGCGATGGCGCAAGATGCCCTCGCGGACACCTACGTGCGGGTGGTCGAGAAGTTTGTGCACTTCGAGTGGCGGGGTTGCGGCGTCTACCCGTGGCTCCGCGTCGTCGCGATGCGGATCGCGCTCGATATGTTGCGCTCCCGCAAGCGCGAACGGCTCTTTGAGCCGGATGATCTCGTGCGGGCGATCGACATGGCAGAACGCGATCTCGATGACGGACTCGATGTCCGGCTCTGTGAAGAGCGCGACCTCGAAGCTTCGAAGGCAAAGCTCGATTCTGGACTCGCCGCGATCAACAGCCGCTATTCGCTCGCTATCCGCTTGCGGGTGCTGGAAGAAAAGAGCCGCGAAGAAGTGGCCGCGACGCTCGGAGTCACGGTATCGACCCTCGACGTCGTCCTGCATCGTGCGCTGAAGGCTTTGAAAAAAGCCCTCGGTGGCGATGCGGTCGAGGAAGAGGTGAGCCCATGAAGAACCGTCCCGAGTTGGAGCTTGTCGACGCGCCGCAGCCCAGTAAAAAACAGCTCGCGGTGGCGACGGAGGTGGTTCGTGCCATGGTCGGTGGGACCATCGACCGGCTGGACAACGAGGCGTTGCTCGCGCTGGTGCTCGGCGACGATGTGGCCGAGGCGGCCATCCTCGACGAGGAGCGCGCAGAAGCGGACGCGCTAAGCCTAGCGCTCGCCGGGCAGGGGACGCACGAGCTCGCCGAACTGGCGTTTGCGCTGCGCCATGCGGCACTACCCCGCGAACTCGATGAGCTAACCCACGAGCGGCTCCTCCGTGGCGCGTTGCACCGAAAGCCCGAGCGCCGAGTCTACTGGCCCCTTGTGAGTGGCATGGTGGCGCTGGCGGCCGGGGTTTTATTGTTCCTCGGCTCGGCGACGCTCGAACGTACGAAGCGCGAAGAGGCGGCGCTCTCGTTGCAGCGGCTGGCCCCGCTTGTCGCGGCGACGCGGATTGCTCCGCGCTCGACCGAGGCCCTGTTCGACCGAGCTTTAGCGTTCGAGTTGCGCGGCGGCGAGAGCGAGCGGGTTGAGCGCATCGTGGCCTCGCGGGCTTCGGATTATCGCGCCAATCGCTTCACTCGTTGGGGGGTCAAGTGAGCTCGTTTCTTCGCACGGTTGTGCTGCTGGCGGTCTGTGCTCTCGGCGCGTGCAAAGCGGCCCCCACGCCGGCACCAGCACCCTTGCGGTCCGTGGAGGCGTGCAACGAGGTGGCACCCGAGATCGACGCGGTGTTGATGGCGTTTTTGTCGAAGGCGCGGGCCGTGCACTTGCAGGCCGATCTAGCGGAGGCGGACGCCACGACCGAGGAGGCTGTGCGCCTGCTCGACGAGCTTGTCCGGATGCCGGTACCGGGGGGGGAGCATCCAGGCCCCGAAGTGCGCGAGGTGCTCGCGGATTCTCTGGCGCGGCTAGCCGAGCTGCAAGGGCGGCGCGGAAATTTTGATGCAGCCCGTGGGTTTGTGCAACGTGGCCTCAAGCTTGCGACGGAGCCGACGCAATTTCGCGGGCGCCTCTTCGAGGTGCGGGGGTCCGTTGAGAAGCAAGCATTCGAAGCGCTCCGTGAGCGCCACGACGAGCCAGGGGCGGCGGCGGCAAAAGCGCGGTCCATCGCCGCACTGAAGGAGGCGGTCGCGATCCAAGAGTCGGTGATCGCGCGGGCACTCGAGGTGGAGCCAAAGCGCTGAAGCTGGGTCCGAGAAAAAGAACGGCTATCCCCTGGACGGCTCAAGATGGCTTCATCGGGAGGTCCGTTTAAGCTAGGGTCCGACACGCAAACGATGGGCTCGTCCATGCTCTCTATCCCCAGACGCCTTTCCGTAGAGCCACGGCTCACGTTGACCACTGCGGAGTTGCATCTTCTCGACTGCGTTGACGGAAGCTTGGGCGCGGAGGACCTCGCTTTCATCTGCGGCCGTTCGGTTGCGGAGGTGGCTCAGATGCTGGCTCGTCTCGTCGAGGCAAAGGTCGTGAGCTTCGAGGCCAAAGCGCCGATTCCAGTGCTTTCGGCGGCGCCTAAATTCGGCGACGAAATCGAGCTGGCCCTGACGTTTCGAGCGGAAATTGACAGCATCTCGGCGCGCCTGGAGAGCGAAGATTCCTATCAACTTCTTGGTGTCGCTAGGGGCGCCACAAAAGAAGACATTCGAGCGGCGTACTATCGCCTCGCTCCCCGGTTCCACCCGGACCGTCACTTCCGCAAGAAGCTCGGTCACTACAAGCAGAAGATTGAAGGCATCTTCGCGAAGTTGACAAAGGCTCACGATACCCTCCGGTCGGACGAGCTTCGAAGGCTCTACGATGCCACGTTGCTTCGGTCTTCTCGAAGTGTGTCCCCGGCTGCCCCGGCTGCTCCGCCGATCGCGGCGGTCGCTGCGCCAAGCGGCTTTCCGCGCGCCAGCGTACGCCCCGCGGTCGGCACCGGTACCCCGTCGGGTTCGGTACCGCCTTTCGCGGTCGCTCAAGAGACCGAGGAGCAACGCCACCTGCGGCGCGACGCACTCGCCCGAAAAATGTCGCGGATCCCCCAATCGGCGCCTGGGACCGCATCGAGCAGGGCGCCCGCGGCTTCGAGAAGCGACGACCCGCCGGACTCGACTCCAAGCGCGCCATCCTGTGCCGCCGATGCGGGAGCTCCCGCGTATGAGAAGGTCAAAGGGGTCCGCTCGAGCGATGCCGAAATCTTCCGCGAACGTTTCGAGGGAGTTGGCAACGAGGTCCGCGATCGGCGCCTGGCGCGTTACCTTGCGACCGGCGAGGACGCCGTGAACTTAGGTGATTATCGCACGGCGGCGGCGGCCTACGCCCAGGCATTGAAGCTTGCACCCGAGAACCAGGAAATCGCCCTGCGTGCAAAGCAGATGGCGAACCTCGCGGGAATTCCATGAAGCCTTCTCGGCGACGCTTGATGCTGGTTTTCGAGCGACTACCGGTATAGCGTCCGCTGCTAGAGAATTACGGCATGGAACGCGTTATTGGAATTGATCTAGGGACGACCAACTCTTGCGTGGCGGTCATCGACGTCGATGGCGTTCCGCAGGTGATTCCGAATCGCGGGGGTTACAAGACGACGCCATCGATTGTCGCTATCACCGAGGGCGGAAGGCGCCTCGTCGGACATATCGCGAAGCGCCAATCGATCACGAATGCTGAGAATACCGTTTATACGGTCAAGCGCCTCATCGGACGCAAGTGGGACTCGGATCCCGTTCGTTCGGTCTGCGGAACCGTGAGCTTCACCGTCGAGGAGGGACCGCACGAGGACGTGCGCATCAAGCTTCGCGATGCTTATTACTCCGTGCAGGAAATAAGCGCCATGATCCTTCAGGAAATGAAGCTTGTCGCCGAGGAGTTTTTTCCTGGCGAGGTCTTGAACCGCGCGGTGATCACGGTGCCCGCGTACTTCAACGACGCACAGCGCCAGGCTACGAAGGACGCGGGGCAGATAGCTGGCCTTGACGTCATTCGGATCATCAACGAGCCGACCGCAGCCGCGCTGGCGTATGGCTACGGAAAGTCGATGAACAAAGTCATCGCCGTGTTCGACCTCGGTGGCGGCACATTTGACGTATCGATTCTCGAGATAAGCGAGGGCGGCGTGTTCAAGGTCATCGCGACGGCGGGCGATACCTTCCTCGGTGGTGAGGACTTCGACCATCGCATCATGGATTGGCTTATCGACGGTTTCAAAGTCGAACATGGCGTCGATTTGCGCGCGGACCGAATGGCGCTTCAGCGCTTGAGGGATGCGGCCGAAAAGGTCAAGTGTGAGCTCAGTTCCGTCAGCGAAGCGGACGTCAACCTGCCATTCATCATCTCGCACGGTCCTGACAACACGTCGCTCCATCTGCAGAAGCCGGTCGACCGCGAGACCGTCGAAAAGCTCTGCATTGATCTCATCGAACGCTGTCGTGAGTTGTGCCGCTCGACCCTCAAGGACGCGCACCTCACCGCGAGCCAAATTGACGAGGTCGTTTTGGTGGGGGGCATGACGCGCATGCCCGCAGTGCAGAAAGCGTGCGCCGAAGTCTTCGTGCGCGAGCCTAGCAAGGGCGTGCATCCCGATGAGGTGGTCGCCATCGGTGCAGCCATTCAGGGCAAGGCTTTGCTCGACGAGCAGGAAGATCTCATTCTCCTCGACGTGACGCCGCATGCGCTCGGCCTGCTCACTGCGGGAAATCACTTCGACGAACTCATCGGGCAGAACACGACTGTTCCGACCAGCGCGACGAAGACCTTCACCACGAGCCGTGACAACCAGACGGCCGTAAAGATCCTCGTCATGCAACGGGAGAGCGATGAGAATCAGCTGCTCGGCGAGTTCCTGCTGACGGGCCTCCGCTCGGCTACCAAAGGCCAGATCGAAATCGAGGTCACGTTCTCCATCGACAGCGACGGCATCGTGTCGGTATTCGCAAAAGACTGCGAAACGGGTCTCGAGCAATCGATCCAGGTCACCTCGTCGAGCGGCCTGACAGCCGAAGAAGTGAGCCAGATGATGGCGAGCGCCGAAGAGTACATGATCGAGCGCAAAGGCAGCGACGAACTCGAAGGGGTTCGTCAAAACGCAGAGAAGCTCAGCGCCGACATCGAGAAGTTGTTCCCGCAAGTCGAGGCGCTGGTGGCTTCAAGTGATTTCGGGCGCGAGGCGCTCGGCAAGGCGCGTGAGGTTCTCGCGAATACGAAGGAAGCTATCGAGAAAAGCGACCTGGCGCTCATCAAAGAACATAGCGAGGCGCTCAGTCGCACGCTCAAGATGTTCAAGGGTGTGGTCAGTCGGCCTACGTGACGTGGGGCGTCTCGCGCTCGCGGGGGTGTTGGTCCTCGGTGCGCTCGAGTTCGCATCCTACGCAGAGGAGCCGCGTGCCCTTGGCCGCGCGCCGGGGACTCGTGAGGAGACTGCACCGGGGCAAGGTGTGGCGAGCTACGAGCTGGAGGCCGTGCTCGACGCCGAGGGGCATGAAGTGCGCGGAAAAGGCGTCATTCGCTGGACAAACGCGTCGAGAGTCCCCCAGCGGGAACTCTGGCTTCACACCTATTTGAACGCCTTCGAGAACGACCGCACGCGGTTTATGCGGCCGGGTGCGCCCGCTGGTTTTCGGGGGGCCAACACCCTCGAGCATGCAGGCTCGATCGAGGTTCGTCGCTTGCGCGCCCGCGAGCTCGATGCCGAGCTGTGGCCAGGCGTTACCTATGGTGAGGAGAACGATCGGACGGATGCCCGAGTGCCACTGCCGAGGGCGGTGGCCCCAGGCGAGTCCCTGACGCTCGACGTGGAGTTCACGTCGGTCATGCCATCGCTGTTTCTGCGCACCGGCTATGCGGGCAGTTTTCATATGGTGTCGCAGTGGTTTCCGAAGCTAGCTCGCCTCCGGGAGGACGGCAGCTGGGCGCACTTTAGCCTCGACCGATTGTCCGAGTTTTACGCTGATTTCGGCGACTACGACGTGACGGTCGAAGTGCCTCAGGCATTCCTGGTTGGTGCTACGGGAGAGCCCGTAGAGGACGAGCGAAGGGCAGGCCGGCGGCGGCTCCGATTTCTCGCGTCACGGGTTCACGATTTCGCCTTTGTGGCGTGGGACGCCTTTGAAGAAGTGCATCGATGGGCTGGGCCGGTGGAGCTCGTCGCGTTGTTTCCAAAAGGCGAAGCCGCGGAGGCGGACCTCGAGCTCGGCGTGGTCACTCGGGGACTCGCTCACTTCGGGGAGCGTTACGGAGCGTACCCTTATCGTCGATTGACGATTGTCCGTCCGCCGCCCTCGGCGGCTGAGGCGGGCGGCATGGAATACCCGATGCTCATCACGACCGGCGCTTCCACACGCTTGCGTGCGCTCGGTATGCGTTCGATCGAGTCGCTCACGCTGCACGAGCTTGCGCATCAATGGTTCTACGGCTTGGTGGCGACGGACGAGCATCGGTATCCTTTTCTCGATGAGGGACTCGCTAGCTATGCCGCGGTCGAGGCCATGGACTGCTTTTGGCCAGGCCATGCGGGCTTCGATGCACTCGGGCTGCAGGTGGGGGAAGCCGCGGCGTATCGGTTGGGAGCCGCGTTCGGCGAAGGGCACGGTTCACTCGACCGAGCGGCGTTTGAATTTGCGAACGGTCGCGATTATGCGGCGCTCGTCTATGCGCGCACGGCGACGACCCTGATGACCTTGGCGCGGGTTTATGGACCGGAACGAATGGAGCGTGCGCTTCGTAATTACGCTCGTGAACAACGTTTCTCGCATCCCGTTCCGGAGGATCTATTGGCTGCTGTGCGAGGGGAAGTTGGCGATGAGGCCGCCGAGGCACTGCGGCTTGCGATAGCGGGCGGAACAACCGATGTGCGGCTCGAGGCATGGGAGTCGAAGCCCGGTGCGGATGGACGTTTCGTCGGAACGGTGTCCTTGCGCCGCTCGGGTTCGGTGGTGCTTCCGGTCGAGGTCGACGTGCGAACGATGAGTGGCTCGACGACGCGCCTCCGCTGGGAGGGAGCAGGTGAGCGAGCCACGCTCGACTGGCAGGGCGACGGAAGGATGGCGTCGGTGCTGGTCGATCCGGAGAACCGCATTCTACTCGACGGTCAACTCGACGCCCGTGCGGGCGGCGGTCCGCAGTCGGCGCCCCGGGTGTGGAGTCTCGTGACGCTCCTGTCTCAAGTCGGCATGAGTGCGTTATGGCCCTGATGCCCGGGCCCAGCCGCGTCGCCGTGATCGCGCTCGCGGGGCTGTGTCGCGCCATCGGGTCGGCGTTGCTCGGGCTGGTTCCTGCGCTTTCGGTCACGCGCGTGCTTGGTGCCCATCCGCTTGGAGATGCGGTTTTATGGCAGCCCGATGGCGTGTGGTTGCTCGAGACTGCCGTGCGCGCGCCCTCGCAGGTGGCGCATGCGGTGTGGTGGCTGGCGGGCCTGGTGTGCGCGTCGTTTTTTTTGTCGGCGTTCCCGCTTGCCATCCTGGTGGCTAGCCGTGGGCCGATGCCTCCTGCGACCTGGTACCAAGCGTTTCGATTGGCGAAAGCGTGCGCCGTGCGACTAACTTTGCTGGCCGCGACCGTCCTCGCACTGCAAAGCGCGGTCATCGCGATGAGTGCGCTGCTCGTGGGCTTTGGGTGCCGTCTTTTCGATGCGCGTTCGCTCGAGACCTGGCCATTTTTTTTGGGTGGTGTGCTCGGAGCCGCGCTCGGGCTTGGGATTGGCGCGGTGGGCGATCTCGCGCGCGCGAAGGTGGTGTGGTGTGAGGAAAAGGTTTGGCGTTCCATGGTGGCGGCCATCGTGGTGGCTCAATCACGCTCGGGTGCCTTGTGCGCGGCCGGGGTGGGGCGGGCGTTTCTGACGGTGCTCGGACTCCTCGCGTCGGCGAAGCTCGTGCTCGCGCTCCTGCCCGGCGCTCCCCTGACGGCTGGGTTGGTTGCGCTCGCGGCCGGCCTGCTACCGGTCGCGTTCCGGAGCTCATGGTTCGGCGCGGTGGGACGCCTGTCCGGCGGCGACTTCGCTCGTGGGCCGGTGGACGCCGACGCCGAGCGCTTGGTCAGCTGAGGGCTTCGGGAGCCTGTACGACCTGGTTTCGGCCGCCATGCTTCGCGGCGTAAAGAGCAGTGTCAGCGGCTTCGATCAACTTGGCGGCGTCGTGTTCGCGTCGGCCGCGCACCTCGGCCACCCCAAAGCTACTCGTCACGTCCAGGGTGTTTGCACCCACCTTGACGCGCAAGTTCGAGATGAACACCCGAAGCCGCTCGGCAAGCTGGTGCGCACCTTCGACGGGGGTGTCCGGCAGAATGATGACGAACTCTTCGCCACCATAACGGGCCGGCACGTCGCCGATACGAACCGATGCGAGCAGCAGTTTGCCGATGGCCATTAAAACGGCGTCCCCCGCTTGATGGCCCCAGCTGTCGTTGAACTTTTTGAAGTGGTCTACGTCGAATAGGATCAAGCTGAGCGGCAGCCCCGAACGCTTCGCCCGGTGAAGATCGCGCTTCAGCGAATCCTGAAAAGCGCGGTGATTGAAAAGGCCGGTCAGCCCGTCGGTTGAAGCGAGCTGCGCCAGGCGCTTATTCGCCGTTTCAAGCCGTGCATTCAGCTCTTCCTTCTCGCCGAGCAGCCGCTCGAGCCGGTGGACCATCGTGTGAAAGTTTTGGTTCAGCTCGACGAGCTTCTGGTCGACCTGCTGCTTCAAGGCTTCGAAGCCGATCTGGGCTCCGATGTCGCGATTGAAGCCCGACGCCGCACTGCTGACGAGGGTCGGAATGGCGTCCAAGATGTCGGTGATCATCTTCTCTTTGAGGTTCAGTTTGGCACCCGCATGAATGGCGTTCTTCGTTGCGGTTTCGGGTGCACTGCCTTCAAACACTGCGGCGAGCCGTTCGGCGGCCCAGGCGACTTTGCTGACAAGATCGCTCGGCGCGACTTCGTCGTGATGGTGCCGAATGGCGGAGACGATTTCCTCCGACAAGTTCCATTCTTCCGCCAAGGCTGCGCCGCGAGCCGGATGCGGCATCTGCCCGAGGAGGCGCTCTTGCAGTGGGCGCGCTTCCGCCGGCCACCGCGCCACGTCAGCGGCTGCTCGCAGGTCGTCGCTCGCCCATGTGAGGAGGCCCGTCTCGAGAAAGAGCCCGGTGATGAAGCAATCATCCGCGCGTTTGCGCATGCCCATTCGCTCGGCAAGCAAACGTGCTGCGACGCCGCGGCGAAGACAGATACCGAGCAGCAATTCTCCTTCGGGGCCTACGGGCGCCATCTGCGATAAGGACAACCCGAGGGCCAGGTTCTTCATGCCGTCCACGCCAAGCAAGGAGGCTGCCTGCGGTACGTCATTCACTTTGTGGGGCAGCGCGTACGCGGAGCTGTTGACCACGCTGAGAAGCCGAATGCCGAAGCCCGGATCTGTCTCGGCGAGTTTTGCCAACTCGCCGACGGAGCAGTCGGACTTCAGCGCGGTCTGAACGATTTGCATCGCGAGAGCCGAGTGGGGCGTGTTGCCCTTCAGGTTGGCCACTACCTCCGTACTTACCGAACGCCGGCGGGCGCGTCCACCTCGTCATTCCCGCGCGACGATTTTCGTGACGACGACCTGAGTGTTGTGTCTTGCGCTTCGGTTCAGGGGTGCATTATAACTCCCCCGTGAGCCGCAAGGTTCGCGTGCTGAGGTAGCTCAGTCGGTAGAGCAGTGGACTGAAAATCCGCGTGTCGCCAGTTCGATTCTGGCCCTTAGCACCACATTTTATTGGGTCCAGCGCGTTTTCAAGTCGCAGGCCGTTGCTTTTTTCCGGTGCCGAGTTCTGGCGTGGACGGCCGGCGTGGAGCGCCTTGACCGGTCGTTGCTACCTGGAGCGGTCAGGGGCCGCCGGACAGCAGCACGTAGGCAATGGGAACCGCGCTGCCGAGAAGCGTGAGGAGGCCACCACGGCCGAGCAGGCCCTTGCGACCGGGCAGCATAAAAAGTCCGCTCGTCGCCAGAAACAGCAGCAAGGCCGCGTAGCCATCGGCCACGACGGTCCAGGATTTTTTCCCGCGATTCAAGTGAAGCCAGTTCGCCACGCGAAGGAGTCTTCGTGGCCGGCGCTCGCGCACGAGGATGGAGCCGCTCTTTAGGTTCGCGGTCACCGTCGTCTGCCCGCTTCGCAGCTCGAGTTCCTCATCGGTGATCCGCTCGATGGCGTCGATGCGCTCGGTCAGGTGCAGAGTTTCGCGCACCCGGACCGCGGCTATGTCATCGTCGTCCGGCAGGGGGCGTCCGAACTCGACCGTGCGCTCGCTTTCGATGAAGTTCGGGTCCCAGTCGGCGATGTGATTCACGGCGAGACCACTCACCG
>CANMZR010000023.1 GCA_947502375.1 Polyangiaceae bacterium | reverse complement strand
GTTCGGGCAAGTGACCAACTGCTCGTCATCACGGATCGCGGGCAAACCTTGCGAACGAAGGTCGGGCAAATTCGCGAAACAGGTCGCAACGCTCAAGGCGTCTCGATCATGCGCATCACGGAGGGCGAGCGAATCGTTGCGCTCGAGACGTTCGCCGAGGACCCGGAAGGACCCGAGGGCATCGAACCCACCGAAGTCCCGGGCGAGTCCATCATCCCAACGACCATCGTCCCCGACGCCGAGCCCGTGTGAGAGTGAGCCAGGCCGCTCTGAATCGCTAAAAACCGAGCCGTCACGCCGCGATTCGGGCATCATGTTCAAGTGAAGATTTGCCCGGCGTGCTCGCGCGAGTACGGCGACGACGTCGAGGTCTGTCGCGAGGACGCCGTTTCACTTGTCCAGCTGGAAACCGGGGCGCTGGGCGCGGCTCAAGACCTGGTCGGTCAGGTCATCCATGGTCGCTATCGCATCGAGCGAATCGTCGGCCGTGGTGGCATGGGCACCGTGTACGCGTGCCGCCAGGTGATTGTCGGGAAAGCCTTCGCCATGAAGGTACTTCGCAACGGGATCGAACGCAGCGAAGAAGTGCTTCAGCGCTTCGTTCGCGAGGCGCAGGCCGCCAACGCCGTCCAAAGTCGACATATTTGCGAGATGATGGATTTCGGGCAGATGCCCAATGGCTCGTTCTACGTCGTGATGGAGTTGCTCGACGGGATGAGCCTCACCCGCGTCCTAAGGGAACACACCCTGTCCAGGGCAGATCTCAAACACATCTTTGTTCAGATTTGCGAAACCCTGCAAAAAGCCCACGATCAGAAGATTGTCCATCGCGACATGAAGCCCGACAACGTCGTCCTCGTGAAGGACGAGAACGACCCCTACTTCGTGAAGCTCGTCGACTTCGGCATTGCGAAGATCATGCAGAAGGACGTGTCCGATCTCACTGAAACCGGCATGATTCTCGGTACGCCTTACTACATGTCGCCCGAGCAAGCGCGGGGGGACGTGCTCGACCATCGGAGCGACATTTATGCCATCGGCGTGATGATGTACCGCGCGTTTACGGGGAAGCTTCCCTTCGTAGCTGACACGGCAATGGGGGTGCTCACCCGGCACCTTACCGAACTGCCTCAGCTCCCGAGCCAACTCATCGAGATGGACCACGCGACGGAGCGCCTGATCCTTCGGTGCCTGGAAAAGCGCCCGATCGACCGTTATCAGACGATGTCCGACGTGGCCGCTGCCATTCGTTCAATTCCCGATGAACTGCGCTCGAACCGAGTGATCGGCGACAACTTGTCATCGCAGGCGACACCGCGCGCACGACTGGTGACCCCGACCCGCATCGATACCCCACTGGCTCGCGAGGGAGCGCTCGGACCACTGTCGGGGGCGCCGTTCGCTCTGCGCCCAGAGGACCGCGAACCCAAGTCGGAAGACCCGACCCCCCTCGTCGTATCCCGAAGCTCGCACGCGTCGATGCCCGCCTCGCACTCGCCGTTCGGGACGGCGCCAGCCGAATTCTCTGGACGTCCGGAGCCACGGCTTTCTTTTCCGAGCCTCACGGAGCCTTCGGCTCCATTACCCGGTCACCCCGACCCGCGACGCCCCCTGCCTTCCGTGCCCGAGTCTCGCGCCCCGCAAGCGATGTCGCTCGGACCCGCTGGAGCCGCCTCCGGCAACTATCCGCCATCCTCACACGCGCCGTTCGAGTTTTCCGGACGCTATTCCAGCATCCCTTCCGTCAACGCTTACGGCATCGGTTCTTCGTCCGACGAGGCCGCGACCTCGGGGGCGGGCGCTCCGGTTCCTGCGTTCATCGAGGCCGCATTGCCGCCGCATCTGCAAGGCGAAATCCACACCCACCGGGGGCTCGTCTCGACACGACTCGCGGCCAAGCGAACAGACCGAGCGAGCCGATGGGCCTTGCGCATCGGTGCCGCTACGTTCCTTCTCGTCGGCATCGGCATCGGCATCGTCGCGTTCGGGGAAGCGCGGGTTCGCCCCACGGAGCCTGATCGGGCCGGCACAAAAGGCCCCGACCTCACCCCGACGCAGGCGCATGCAGAACCTCGCGCGGAGGCGGTTCTCCCGCTTATCAGCGCGACGGCTTCCCGAAACGACGCGGATGCGACGACGGCGGCGCCAAGCGCGACGGCGGCAAGTTCGGCCGCCCTTGCCGCCGCCGCCGCGAGTTCGCGGTTTCCGAGCCCGACTGGAAGTTCGTCCACGCCAGCCAGGGTTTTCTCCGGTGGGAAAACTGCGCCGACGACCCCTAGCGGCCAGGACATCCGAAGCCCGTTCGAGTGAGCGACGATTGCTGTCGTGCAACCTGCGCCCGACCGAGGCATGCTTAGCCCGATGAGACGCGGGGAATTGGCTGCGATCGCACTGAGCCTCGGATTGGCGACAACAGGCCGTACCGACCGCGTGCAAGCAGCCAACCCAACGAAGAGCACACCGATCTCGATGAAGGACCGCACCGAAGCCAAGCGGCTCTTCAACCAGGCGCATCTTGCTTACAAAAACGGGGACTACGAGGAAGCGATCCTGAAGTGGCAGCAGTCCTACGAACTCTCTAAAGAGCCGCTGATTTTTGAGAGCATCGCAAATGGTTACGAGCGCTTGGGCAACATGCGCCACGCTCTCGAAAACCTGAAGCTGTGGCGACAAGCCGCACCTTCGCGCGAGCAGGCCACGCTGGATGGCCGGATTCAGCGTCTTGAAGGTCGTGTAAAAACCGAGGACGAAGAGAAGTTGCGGCAGGAGTTGGAGCAGCGCCAACGCGACGAAGCCCAGAAAAAACTCGACGACGACGCACGGCGCGTCCGCGAGGAGAACGCGCGCGCCGCGAGCACGGGGACCATCCTTGGCTGGTCGTTGTTGGGCGCGGGGAGCATCTTTGCCATCACTGGCATTGCACTCGATGTCTCCGCAAGCACCGACCGACCCATTGCGGCGCGCGCCTGCACCTTCCGCGCCGGCGCTCATCTTTGCTTGGACTCCGAGCGAAGCGCCATCGAGCAAACGAACGCGCTCGCCATTGCCGGTGACGCCGGTTGGATCGCCGGCGCTGCCGTGGGCACCGCAGGACTCGTCATTTTGATAGCCTCAAAGCACGCGAAGACGAGCGACAGTTCGTCCAGCATCGCCGCAACTCCGTGGCTCGCGCCCTCCTCTGGCGGAGCTTTCCTGCGCGGCTATTTCTGACTTCGTCCGGCGCTTCGGCTCCGAAAAATGGGGTAGAACATCAAGCCCTTCGACAGCTGTCAACCATCTCGCCAGCCAGCCGCCCGATCGCGCAGTTCCGCGCTTGGCACCGTGACAGTGGGTCCAAACCGTGTAGCTTGAGTCGCGGACACGTCATCGCGCGACTCATCGCTCATGGCGAAGCCCACCCTCGCCGACGGCCCAGGACTCGCGGCATTCCGCCCCACCAACAACGCGATGCTCACGCTCGAAACGCTCATCGCCGAGCATGTCCTCGGCACGCTCGTGAAGCGGCAACTTCTTCGCGTCGCGCACGCTTCCCACGAACTGCTCCGCAACGAGCTGGAGCTCGCGGTCGCCCCACTCCTCTCGAGCGTGACCCCCTACTTGATGGCGGTGCACCTTGGCTCCGAGAACGTGAACGAAGGCTTCGGCGACTGCAACGCTGATGAAGCGGTGGCCGTGATGATCGACTCCATCGGAGACCGGCTCTCGCACTCGAACCACATCGACGATATTTTTGTCGACGACGCAACGCTCCGCCGCGATGCACTTCGAGCGACGCGGCACGTGCTCCACCGTTACATGCGTGGTGAGCTCGAGATCGCGGCCGATGGGCACCCGGAGCCCCGTTTCGTCGTGGCGCTCGATTCCCTCGGCTACGTTGTCGCGGCCAGCGCGCCCCGCGTCGCGAATTCAATGTTGACCCAAACACTGGTGGCCGCTGCCAAAGAGGTCGGTGCCCATCTCGAGCGCTTCGACGCAACAACCCGCACGGCATTCTTTGGAGCCGTCACGGAAAACGCGAGCCTCCTCGCCATCGAGGAAGCGGTGACGGGAGAGCTCGTAGCGCTCGTCGACTCGGGGCAGGTTTTGCTGCCGTGCGTCGAACAGGTCTTCGAACTCTCGGCCACGCGTCTCCCACGCCGCGCTCTTCTGGCGGCTCTCCAACGGGCCGCGGTCACCATCGAGAAGGACCATCCTTGCCGCGCGACCTGCGAAACCTTGGCTCCTCGGCGCATCCGGTTAGCCATCACGCCGCTGACGAGCGACGCCGCCCAGCATGCCGACACGTACTTTGCTGAATTGGTCGCACTTGTCGAGTCCGCCATTGACGCACTCGACGCAACGCCGGCAAGTGCGGCGCCGGAATCCGCGCCCGCAATCAGTCAGACGCGCAGCCGTTCGTCAGCCAAGGAGGCACGACCCACGGTGACGGTCGCGCGGCCTCGCTCGAATCGCGCGGCGCCAACGAGCGCCAAGCCGCGGGCAAAAAAAGCCCGCTAGGCGTGCACAGCCCATTCAGCGGGCGGCAGCGTCACCGATGGCCGCTCGAACGTCGAGCGCCAGCCCACAGCTTTGCGCCTGACGTTGGCGAGCCAGGCGCACCTCGTCGGACAGCGGGTGCCCCCCCATCAACTCGCCCGCAGCCTGCCCGCGAAACGCGAGGACTTTCGCTCCACTATCCAGGCGCCAGACACAGACCCGAGCCTGATGAGGCCCCGTCGGAATCGAGCCGTCCGAACTGCCGGCACCGCCCGCCCCCGAGTCAACTGGGGCATCTCCGCCCTCAATGGGTTCATCCACAACGGCCATAAAAAAAGCTGCCTTCGCGATGAGATCGGTCGCGAGCTGCAGATCGTACTTTTCGAGAGCATCGAAGGCAGAGACAGCGCCACGAAGCGCGAGGTCACCGTGGGTCGCCTGAATCTCCGTAAGCCATTCATCCGAAAGCACGTAGGTCACTCGGTACGCGGTCCGGAGATTGTAGGGCTGCGACGGGGCGGCACACTGATTGAACTCATTGCATTGCTCACCGACCGCGCAGGTCTGGGTGCTCTCGCACTTAGCCCCCTCGACAGGGCTCGGATTCTTCCCGTTGAGCAAGCAGGACGTAAACCCGTCGTGGAGAGAAAACCGCGAGGAGGTCCGAATCTTGGCGGGAGTCGCAGCGTTTTCCTTGGCGATCCGCAAATAAATCCCAGACATTCCTCGAAAATCCCAGGTTGCCGCGAGGGTCGGATTGGCCAACTCGGCGAAGCGCGGCGCGGCACACTCGCCGGTCCACGCCTCCACGCGGTCCCGAAGCGGAAACCACCGCGAGCCAAGGCGCTGCACGACCTCCCGCTGACGCGCCAATAGCCCCGAGCGCAGCTCCCCCGTCCGCATCGCGTCCACGCGCCAGCCGATCACCAACACGACGAGCACCAGAGGCCCAAGCCAGTTCCAAAGCGGTGCGCTCCGCGAACGACGCTCCTCGCGCGCTCGAGCCAACGTAGGAAGCCCCCGCATCGCGGGCTCACCCTTGATTCGCTTGCCCGAAACGGGTGGCTCGGAGTTCGTCATACAGGCTCCATTAAAAAAGGCCGCCGGAAGTCAATCCCGTGCGGAATGGTTCGACGAGCCTTCGTGCGCGCGAGGAAAACCTCCGGCCTACGACCTCGGTTGCACCCCCACGGAAAGAGCCGCTTGCACCCCCACGGAAGCAGTCGCTTGCAAGCTCGCGTCAGTTCGCGCTCTTCCCGCGCTTGCGCACCATGAAGCTCACGTTCGGGTAACCCGCGTAGGCAGCCGTCTGAAACACGCTCTTCACCACAAGTGCCGAGACGCCCTCGTCCACCTGCAAAATGCAGACCCCTGGAAAAGGCTTGTTCGGGTGAAAACTGCGCCACAGCTCGCGTTTTCGCTTCAGCAAGTCGAAGAGTTCGTCGACCTTCTGCATGCGACCGAGATCTTCGATAGCACGCGTCGAGCCAGCCGGACTCCCGTCCACGCGAACCTGATTGCCGTCCACCGCCACCATCGGAGCCTCGATGACGTCTTGAACGTTCTCTGCCGTTGGGAGTGAGATGCTCTTGTCGACGGTGATCTCACCGGAGGCCGAGAAGCTCATCAACAAGAAGATGACCGTCACGATGAGAAAGTCGATGAACGCCACCAAGTTCAGCGGCGCATTGACGCTCCGTGCCCCGCCCCCGGCCACGCGCTTGTGCACGAAGTGCAGCGGGACCTTGCTCATCAGCCGGCGACCCGGTTTCTGCACCGAATGCGCGTGCGGATCGTGATGGTGCGCCTGCTTGAAAATACTGATTCTGCCGCCGCCGCTCATCTGGACGTCACCTTACCGAGAAGGACATGTTGAAGGAGGGGAAGTCCTTGACCTCGTTGTCGATCACCATCTTGCGTTTGCAATGATAGATGGCATCGAGAACGGCGATCACTTCCTTGAACGGCAACCGATTATCGACCTGAAGAATGGCCTGGTCCTGCTTCTTATCGGCTTGGTCCTGGTGGCTGCTTTGCGCCTTCCATTCGGTTTCGATCTTCGTCGCGAGTTCGTCGTAGCGAAGCTCCGTACCGGCCGCTTTCGGGCGCTCGGAAGTCGATTCGCTCACCACCGTCGCGCCTTGCTTCCACACGAGCTTGAACTCCGTGTCCGTCACGAGGACATTGAGCACCTTCTCGGGGGTTTGCGGATCGATCTCCTTGGTGGGATCGGGCGGACCGGGGATTTGCGCATTCGCATTCATGCGCGAGAAACTGACCCACACCGCCGTGATCAGCAGGAACATGATTGTGACCATCAACAGATCGATAAAGGGGATCATGTTGATCTCCAGATTCGTCTGCCGCTTGCCCTTTGTGGGTCCAACGTCTACGCCACCCATGGCTGCTCCTTAACTCGCGTGGAACGAACCGAGTCGCTCCGTGCAGGGCGCGCGGGGCCCCCCCCGCTGCACCGATTGAACTGGATTACGAAAAGGCTGAATGTTCACGCTGCCGAGGCGGCAGACTGAACGCTGACCTTCTCGCGATTCGCAACGACAAGGTTCACGACCTGAACCGTCACAGCATTGATGTCGTCTTCGAGCTTCTGCGTGCGTCCGTTGAGGATCGCGAAGCCGATGAGGCCGTAGATCGCAGTGAAGAGACCGAACTGCGTGCAGTTCATCGCCTCGGAAATACCACCCGCAAGGATGGTCGCCTTCTGGCTTGGATCGACCGACTTGCCGCCTACCGCGCCGAAGGCTTCGATGAGCCCCGACACCGTGCCGAGCAAGCCCGCGAGCATGCAAAGGTTCGCGAGGAGCGCCAAGTAGCCCGTGCGTTGATTGATGAGCGGCATCTCGCGAAGCGCGGCCTCGTCCATCGCTGCTTGAACTTCTTCGTCTGGGCGATTCACCTTGACGAGACCCGCCTGAACAATCCGCGCCATGGGCGCGTTCTGCGCAGAGCAAACCTTAATCGCTTTGGCAACATCGCCGCCGAGGATGCACTTCTGCATCGTCTCAGAGAAGATTTCACGGTCCACCCCGGCGCCAAACAGAAAGATGGCTCGCTCGATGATGAAACCGATCTCGATGACCCCGAAAAGGAGGATCACCCACATCATTTTTCCGCCGTGCTGAAAATTAATCCACAACTCGTGCATCGCTCTTCCTCTCTCCGCTCTGGCCCGCTCGGAACGTGCAGAGCCTCCAACCTTCTCACATGGATCCCTCGTTCGAGTTTGGCTCGACGAAGGGGCTTCGACAATGGGTCATCTTTGCGAGTCTCCGAGCCATACGTCAAGCGCCGATTCGTCCTTCCTGCCAATTGAGTCGTCCGGGGAACAGCCCGCATTGAATTTTCTTGTAGGCGTGGATTCGCTCCGGCCTGAGGAGGCAAAAGTAGGCCGAACGGCACGATGCACGTCTGTCGGCTTGCCTAACGAAACTCCCCGTGGCTATAGTCACGCCCGGAATGCGACGAATGCGTGCGACGAAAGCACGCGCGCGGAACTTCCGAACGAACCTAACTGAGGCGACGAGAGGCGAGAGACAGCGATGCACCACCTGATGATGTTGGCGGCCGAGGGCGAGTCCGGCATGTTGGCCGCTATCAAGCACAACCCGACGTTCCTTCTTTTCAACGTCGTAACCTCGGTCGTCGTCGTGACTGTGGTCATCGAGCGAACCGCCTTCCAGATGACGCGCTACCGCGTGAACTCGAAGGAATTCTTTGCGCAGATTAAAAAGCTTGTCGTCAACGGCAATATTGATCGCGCGATTAAACTCTGCGACGCAAGCGACTATCCGATCCTTCAGCTCGTCAAGTCTGGTCTCACGCAAGCCAACAAGGGTGCGGACGAGATTGACGCGGCGCTCAGCGAAAAGCTCTCCGACTTGCGTCCGAAGGTCGAAGCCCGCATCCCCGCACTTTGGTCACTCGCGAACATCGCGACGCTGATCGGACTCGTCGGGACGGTGTTCGGTCTCATCGGAGCGTTCGGCGCCATCTCCGGCTCCAATCTTTCGGCGGCCGAGAAGCAGGCTTTGCTCACCGGCGGTATCGCCGAGGCGATGTACAACACGTTCTTCGGTCTCTCGATCGCCGTGTTCTGCATGATCACTCACGTCGTCATCCACAGCAAAGCGAAGAGCATCGTGCATGACCTGGAGACGACGAGCGAACGTCTTTTCAACTTGTTGACCATCAGCTCCAAGAACTGACTTCTTCGAGGGTGATGAAGCTGCTTTCGTCACTTTCGATCGAGACGTTTCACCCGGCGTGGGTTGACCTAGCCCCCCGCCATTCAACGAATCGCCAAGTAGGTCGACCGACCCACTCCTGAGAGGCTCCAAAGCGTGGCCGACCCGAACGATACCCCCCTTAGCGCATCGCAGCGTTCGCGCATTCGGCGGCTCGGTGCGCCGAAAGAGCCGGCACCTGGTGACGAGGCGGGGGAGCTCAACATCATCCCTTACCTCGACATCGTCATGAACATTATCGTGTTCGTGGTCTCGACGCTGTCGGTGGTGTTCATGAGCACCATCGACACGGTGGCGCCGACATTGCCCGAGCAAGGCAAAGGCCGGTCGACTCAGGACATGACGACGAAGGCGTTGAATTTGACGGCGCTTATCACGTCGGAGGGCGTGTCTTTGAAGACGTCCGACGGTAATTTGGCGACCGGTTGCAACTCCTTTGGCCAGGGGATCACGGTCCCGAAGCTCGATGGCAAGTACGACGCAAACGAGCTGACCCGCTGCGCAAGTGAGTTGAAAAAGAAGAACGAGCGCGCGGCGACGGAGACGCAAGTCACCATCACCGCGAACCCCGATGTGGATTACCAGTACGTGGTGGACGCGATGGACGCACTGCGGCAAGACAAAGAGGGGAAGAGCCTCTTCACCGACGTAGCGTTTGGTGTGGCACGATGAGCGATAAGGGAAAAAAACCTAGTGGTTCGGAGGAGCCAGCGGCGCGCGAGCAAGCCGGCCATTCTGACGACAGGAGCGACTCCGATTCGCTCGCCCCAACGGGGCCGGGTTCGTTGCGACTGAGAGCTGCGGCCCCCAAGGCCAGCACGGCGCGCTTCAAGGCGGCGCTTCGTCGCGAGATCCGGAGGAAGAAGAAAGACCCCGAGATCGATTACCTCAACATCACCGCGATGTTGGATCTGATGACCATCATTCTCGTCTTCCTGCTGCAAAGCATGGCTTCGTCGACGGCCGCGATTCAGGAGACGGACGACATGCGTCTGGCTCGAACGGTGATGTCGGGCGAGCCAAGCGATAAAGGCATCATCCTCACCATTTCGAAGACGGCGATCCTGCTCGGCGAAGACGCGGACCCGGTGGTGCGACTTCCGGCGCGTGAGGTGCTAGCGACGAACGGACTCGGCCCGGAGTACAAACGCAGCGGGCCGAGCGACCTTTACATCGTTCCGCTCGCGCGGCGGCTTGAGAACGCCCGCAAGCTCGACAAGGCCGTGCAGGCTGCGAAGGGGCGTCCCCCCGCAACGTCCGAGGCGATCATCGTCGCCGACGCCACGACGCCTTATCGCTTGTTGATTGAGGTTCTTTTCACTCTTGGCCAGAGCGAGTTCGGAAAGTACCACTTGCTGGTCATGCGAAAGCGCGGCTAACGACCACCGACACTTTGACGCCGCGGCTGTTTTTGCGGCACTCGGGTAACGTTTCCCCGATGGTGTGGGGCCTGTGCGCGACGCGACGAAGGGTCGCTTGGGGGAGTGACGATGGCGAGTTTTGGTGAGTCCCCGCTCCAGCCTGGAGATGTCGTTGCGGGGAGCTACGTCGTCCAAAAGGTGATCGGCGAAGGCGGGATGGCCTTTGTGGCGCTCGCCGCCCACCGAGAGGAGCACCATCGCGTCGCCATCAAGGTTTTGCGCTCCGAAAATGCTCGTCGCTCCGAGGTCGTCAAGCGCTTTGAGCGCGAGCAACGCACGCTGACGATGCTGCACAGCGAGCACACGCTTCGCATTTATGGTTACGGACAACATGCCGGCCTCTCCTACATGTTGCTCGAGTACTTGGAGGGCACCGACCTCGCCGAGTTGCTTCGGGCCGTGGGTCCGGTGCCCGTCGAGCGGGCGGTTGAGTACACCTTGCAAGCGTGCCACGCCATCGCGGAGGCGCATCTGCTTGGGATCGTGCATCGGGACCTAAAGCCGGGGAATTTGTTTCTCACCAGGCGGAGCGATGGGTCCCCGTGCATCAAGGTGCTCGACTTCGGCATCTCGAAGGTGACTCACGAAGCGGACGCTCTCGGTGAGGCGTCGTTGGTCACGAAGATCAACACCGTGATGGGTTCGCCTTTCTACATGTCGCCCGAGCAGATGCTCTCGTCCACGATGGCCGACGCGCGCAGCGACATCTGGTCTCTCGCCGTCACGCTCTTCGAGCTTCTCACGAAATCGCTGCCTTTCGCCGCGAACACGCCCAACGGCGTTTGCCAGCGCATTATGTCCGGGGCGCCAACCCCTTTGCGGGCGCTACGGCCGAGCTACCCGAAGGGCCTGGAGGCAACGATTGCGCGGTGCTTGCAGCATCGGCCCGAGAACCGTTACGCGAATATCGCCGACTTCGCCGTGAGTCTCGGAGATTTCGCCCCCGCTCACTCTCACCACGCAATCCAGGGAATTTGCGCCTTGATCGCGCCGAGCGTGCCCTACGAAATCGACGCCCCGGGCAAGGCACTGACCGCTCCATTTCCGGAGACGGGAGGCGCGCTGACAGGCGAGCGAGTAAGCGAGACAACCGTATACCTGCCTCAGCAAGAGGCGACATCCGGAGGCTTTCGGAGCGCAACGGTGCTGGGCGCCACGACGGCCGCTTTCGCACTCGGCGTGGGGCTCGGCTGGGTCCTTAATCTTAACACCGATCCGACCAGCGGTTCGGTTGCGAGGCCCGTTGCCGCGGCCGTAACGAAGCGCGGAAGCTCATCCAGCGAAGCGTCCGCGCACTCGGCGGCGCAACGTCCAGCGGTCGCCAGCCCAACGACCGCGCCCGAGGCCCAAGTGGACGACACGGGTGGGGTTCCGATCGATCTCGATAGCGGCGTCCGAACCGTGGTGCCCGCCCGAAGCACTCAAGTCGGTGTCACGAACCCGCCCATCGGGGCACGGCAACCACCGACCCTCCCAAGTTCATCTGGAGCACCCGAGGTGTCTCCGCAAAAGCCGCTCGGAGCGCCCGACCACACGCAGACGACTCCGGTCGATAAAGTGCCGCGTGCACCCACTGTCACGTTTTGAACTGCGGCACCGCTCGCCGACCACCTCCCGCAACAGAAGTTTGCGTGACCTTTGAATCTCATTAAGCTCCGCCTGTGGGGCTATTTAAAGGACGCGATACCGAGGGCGGCGCGAAGACGCAAATCTACATGGGCGGGTCGAGCACCATCATGGGGTTCGCTCGACAAGCGACGCGCCGTGGTCGTGTCGTGGCGGTCAGTGTCGGCGTCGGCACGGTGATTGTGGGCGTGACGGCACTCGGAATCGTCAAATACCTCGAGGCGGACGCTGCCACGCGGGTCGTTGTTAGCTACAGCTCGCTCACCCACTGCTTGCTCGGTGAACCACCCACCGAGAACGTGCCAGCGAGCGTGCGCTTCCGAAGCATCCAGCTGACGTCACTCACCCAAAACGAGATCGTTCGCACGAGCGACCCCGCTGGAGCGTGGCCGGAACGCTGTGGAAAGTTCGTCCATGGCTTGTCCGAGGCCCTCGCGGCAAGTTCGATTGGTGACAAAAAGGGCAAGTCCCTTCTCGAAGCATCGAAAGTTCTCGCCCAAACATTCGAGCAAAAAGAGAGCTTCTGGCACGACTTGTCGGGACCAATCGATCGCGTCTTTTCGGAGGCCTTGCTCGCCGGCATCGTTCTGAAGCCAACGCCAGAGGTCCCTGCCCCGCCCGCAACCTCCACGGCCATGACGCTCGATGTCCTCTCGAAAATTGGCGCGTTCACCGACCGAGCGGTCGCTGTCTCCGATGTGCATGAGGAACGCGGCGGCGGATCGGCGGTTCGTTTCGTGATCGACGACCGCCATGGAAACGTTCGGCGGTTCTGTTCCGTCACGGCCAGCGCCGCGAGTTGCGACTCACTTCCGGCTGAAATTGCGGCGGGAAAGGCCGAAATTCGCCTGCTGGGGAGCACGGATGACGCGGGCAAACCTTTCTTGTTTGTAGGGGATGGCGTCTTCACAACCAGCGGCAAGAACCTGGTCCCGCACGGCGCATTCGCGAGCTACGCCGGGGCGAGCGGACGCAACGCTTTGCTGCTTGAAGGCGCGCGTGAACCGGTGCTCCGGCGCTACACGGGCGAGCAGCACGAGGAGAGTCCTCTCGGGCTAGGCAGTCTCAAGCTAAGGGATGTCCAACGTGATGCAAGGCTCCTTTGGGGAGACGTCGTCGCACTCGCGAGCGACGGCAAGGAACTCGTTTTAGCCACGAGCTCACTCGGCGCGAGCGGGGCGCCTCGCCTGCTTTCAATCGGCGTCCTTTCAAAGGCTTCGTCGCTCGACAACGGGCCAAGCCGAGAGCCGCGTGTCGATGGGTGCCATGTCGGTGACCTCACGGTCGTGCGAGCCCACGTGGGTCGCGACGCATTTCTGTCCTGGAAGACGGGCCGTACCTGGAGTGCACCACTGAAGGCACCGGTTGCCGAAGGCCTCCTTCATTGCCAACAAAACATGGCATTGACGACGCGGCTCGAAAACTGGACGCCCACGGCGCAGCTCAGCGCAAAGCTCATGATGCGCCGCTGCTCCATGACAGCGTGCACGACCCAAGAACTCGGCTTGGCGAGCCTCTTCGCCGGGGAGGTCAACCTCGCATCGAGCACCGAGCCCGTTGTCGGTGCCATTGACGGAAAATTCGTCGTGGTCTGGAACGCAGGGCAACGCGGAGGGCTGCGCTTGCGGGTTGGAGAGTTCGCGAGCCTTCAAAAAACGCCCGATGTCATCGTGTATGACGACTGGATGAAGGATGGGCGCGCAATCGAAAGCTCCACGCTTCTCGACCTGAAACTCATGAGCGCCGAAAAGTTCGCCGTGCTGCTCCTGGCGACACCGGATGGACTACGAGCCCTACGGATCGGGAGCGACGGCAGCGCCACTCCCCTTCTGCTGTAACGCTTCAATCGATCCGGAAGAGGTCTTCGAGGTCTTGGCGTGTGAGCTTCTTCGCGCCACCTGAATCCTCTGTCAGTACGCTCGTGACGAGCTCGCGTTTCTTCTCCTTCAACTGGAGAATCTTTTCCTCGATCGTCCCAGCTGCAACCAACCGATAAACGGAGACCGGGCGGTCCTGGCCGATCCGGTGCGCCCGATCGGTCGCTTGTTGTTCCACGGCCGGATTCCACCACGGGTCAAAGTGAATCACCGTGTCCGCCGCGGTCAGGTTCAAACCCGTTCCACCAGCTTTCAAGCTGATCAAGAACACCGATACGCTCGGATCTTCCTGGAAACGATCGATGCGCTCGGAGCGATCTTTGGTCGAGCCGTCAAGGTACTCGTACTTGACGCGATCTTCCTTCAACGCACTCTCGATAAGCCGAAGCATCGAGGTGAACTGACTGAAGACCAGGACCTTGTGGCCGCCATCCACCGCGTTCGCGACCAACTCGCGTAGCGCGATGAGTTTACCCGAGTCATCGTTTTCGAAATCACGAGGAAGGCCTAGCAGACGCGGGTCGCAGGCTGCCTGACGAAGCCTCGTAAGACCTGCCAAAATGTGGATGTGGCTCTTGGATAGCCCGACTCGCTCCACCTCACCGAGGACCTGAGCGCGCACCTCCGCGGCAACCTGCGCGTACACCGTGGGCTGCTCTCCGGACATCTCGCAGATCGAATCCATCTCGATCTTCTCGGGCAGATCTTTCGCGACCTCGAGCTTCGTGCGGCGAAGGATGAACGGATGGATGACGGCACGCAAGCGCTGCGCCGCTTTGTAGTCCCCCTGCTCAATCGGGCGGCTGAAGCGTTGCTCGAACTTCTCGAGCGGCCCAAGCAATCCTGGCGAAACGAAATCGAAGATCGACCAAATTTCAGACAGGCGATTTTCAATCGGCGTGCCGGTCAACGCCAGCCGCCGATCGGCTCCAATTCTTTTGGCAGCGAGCGCCGTCGCGCTGTGTGGGTTTTTGATCTGTTGCGCCTCGTCGAGCACGAGGTAGTCGATGCGCAGTGACGCCAAATAGTCGCTGTCTCGTCGCAACAGCGCGTAGCTCGTGATGAAAATATCTGCCGCTTCCACTTCATCGCGCCGGTCTTGACGATCACTGCCATGCCACAGACCCACGGTCAGTGACGGAGCGAATTTCTCGACCTCGCGCTCCCAGTTCCGGACCACGCTCGTCGGCGCGACGATCATGGCGCGAAACGCCTCATCCTTCAGCTTGACGCTCAAAAATAACGCCAGGGTTTGAACGGTTTTCCCAAGACCCATGTCGTCGGCCAGCACGCCGCCCGAACGAATGTCGTGGATGAACCGCAACCAGGAGAGGCCATCTTCCTGATAGGGCCGAAGCTTCGCCTTCAGCAGACGCGGCTTCTTGGTCTTCTCGATTTCCTCGATGTTCGCGAGTTTCTCAAAGAGCTTTCGAGCCTTCAGGCCGACACTCGAATTCTCGACCTGCGAAAGCAGCTCCTGCACGCGGCCCGCCTGGTTGAGCGGCAGACGCCCGTGCTTGTCCGCGGCCCCCAACAACTCCCACTCGCGATCGAGCATGGCCTGAATTTTATCCGCGTCGAAGCTCGCAAAGGACCCGTCATCGAGACGAACGTATTTTGTGCCGTCCGCCAGGCAGCGTCGCAATTCATCGCGATCCACGGCGACGCCGTCGGAGCCAAACGACAGCTTCATATCGAGCCAGTCCATCCCGCTCGAAACCTTCGCAAATGCGCCGAGCGGGGTCGTCCGGACCTGGGTGTCGACGAGTTCTTCTGGAACGAAGAGGTCCCAGGTCTCGGGAAGCTCGGCAAGGCCGTCCGTCCAGAACTTCATCGCACGATCACCGCGCGCAATGAATTGCTGGCCCATCTCGTCGGCGGTGAGTCCGAGTGCCGTCAACTTGGCGACGGCGGCCTGCTGCGCGGCGATATCCACGCGAATGCAGCGCGCACGTTTTTGCCCTTGAGCCGGGGGTTTGATGATCACCGGGGGCGTGATGCCATCGGCACGAACCTGCAATTCATCCTCACCGTAAGCGGCCACGAGCGAGAGAATCGCTTCGGTCAACATGCCGCCCGCACGCAGCCGAAAGGTCGGCTCCATGTCGATGACATCCGCAATTTGGGAGAGCTCGGGCAGCTCCGCACCCACCTCGAGGGCCACCTTTGGCAACCCTTGCATGATCACGCTCGCGAGGAAGCGCATGGGTTCGGCGATCGTGGGGGACTTGATGAGCCGCCGAAGCGCGGCCGGTGAGACACGCTTGTCGACCTCGCGCGCAATCCCCTCTTGCGTATCGACGTGCCAGCACGGCCAACCGTCGAACCAACCTCCTTGCACGAGCGAGAAACGACGTTCATCGCTGACACGAAAGAACATGGCCTTCACGAGAATCGTATCGCCGCCAACCGTTTCGAGTTCGAACCGGGGCTTCAAGATGTCATCCGAAAACCGCAGTTGCTTCAAGGCTGGCTCGAGCAGCACCTTTCGGCCTCGCAAAATGGGTAGCAGCTCCGCCACTTCCTCGCCGCGCAGGTCCACTGCGGGGTGTCGAGGATTTCCGCTCTCGAAGCGCGCGAGTAGCCGTAGCGCCGCACGGTCCTCGGTCGGAAAGACGCTCTGCGACGCGAGAGCCACGCTGGGCAGCACGGGGAGACGTGCATCGGCATTGAACACCGTGACCGTCATGGCGCCCAGCCGTACGTGCAGCCTGAACTCAATGGCATGCGCAGGTGGCGCCGCTTCATGTGGGAGCCAGGTCGCGATCCCCGTGTGACCCGCCGGAGACTCGGGCTCCATCGCAAGATGCGGTCCCGCGCCGACCAGGGGCACCGACGTGAGCCGCTGACGGCGCCGACGCGCGCGCTTTGACTCGCCGCCGGCATGAGCCGTTTGTGCATGCAGCGCCTGGCCTCCGCCATGGGAGGGCCGTGATGCCGGAACACCCGCACTGGCAGGAGACGTGGAGTGACTCGCAATCACCCCGCGACTTTCATTGCCGCGAGGCGCGAAGGCAGGGTGGCCGGCAGCAGGACCGGGTTGAGGGGTACCGGGCACTCTCCCCTGCTCGGTGCGGATCTTGTCGCGAATCGAGATCAAAAGCGCGGCGATGTGCTTGCAATGCTGGCCGGTTTTCGCGAATACCGGGCAAGTGCATTGCGACTGAATTCCGTCAGGTGACAGCTCGACTTTGACGTTAAAAGGCTCCGGTTCGCTGCCGCGAACGGTGCCCGCCGCGCTCGCGCCTTCGACCACGACGTCCTCCACGACGCGGCGACGAAAATACTCAAGCCCGCGAAGAAACGTGCGAGCGCCAAGCAAGCGGCGAAGACCGCGGTCACTTAGCGTAGCGAGGGCATCGGAAATCGGTTCGGCCATCGGATGATTTTCGCGAGCCTCGCGTTCGCGAGGCATTCAAGTGAAGAACGGAGAAAACACCATCAACAGGAGTGCCAAGGTTTCCAGCAGCGCCAAAACCGCTGGTGCAACGACGCCCTTCAAAGGGTCACCTATCGAGTCACCGAACACCGCGGCTAGGTGAGCCGGGTTGAGGTCGCTCTGAGCCGAATCGGTAGCATCCACAGGCTCGGAAATCCCGAGTGAAGAGCCCACGTCACCGGCAGCTTTAGGCCGGAGCGCATGGTGTCGGATGTGACGACCGCCGTGCGCGCCGATCTCAATGTACCTCTTCGCATTGTCCCAGGCGCTTCCCGCATTGGCGAATAGAAGCGAACCGAACCCCCCGGCTATCGTGGCGACGATAACGAACGCCACGAGCGCCTCGGCTGACGAGCGGACCCTATCTCCGGTCGAGGACAGACGCAAGCCGACTCCGACAAGCAACGGCACGACCACCCCAATGATTGCCGCAGCGATGATGCCGCGAATGCCGGCACGCGACACGACCTCCACGCAGGCTTCTTCAGCGGACCGCTCCGCCACGACTCCAACTGGAGCAGCAGAAGAGCCCGAAACGCTGGACTCTGCTCCCAGAACAGCATCTCGGCGATGCTGCAATTCACCGACTAGCTCGTGTCCAGCGCGAACGACACCACCTAGCAACACGCGCGCGAACGCGACGACGGTAACGAGCCCAAAGCCCGCCCCGAGCCAGAGCGACGGCCCGCTGAATTCGGCAGGCGCGCCACCGGTCGCCGCGAGCCATTCGCGCAGAACGGCCATCATTAGAAAAGCGGCGACGACAACCGATATCGTGCGAAGGACCCAGTAATACGTCTTTGCCGTCGCCCCCAGCGCGCCGAGTTGGCGCGTCCGCTCTTGAACGGCGGGGCGTGCATCGCTGGTCGTCATGGCCAGAAACCCGCTGGCAGCTTGAGACACTGTGCCCATCACGGCCATCGCACTCACATAAACGCTGGTGCCCCTCAGCCCGCCGAGCGCCATGGCGACGCCGAACATTCCTCCGTGACGAACACCGGTTGACATGCCAAGCCGATAGGCGATGAGGAAGGTTGCTGCGATCAGGACCGTACTCACCAAGGTCGCATCCGCCGCAACGAGCAGGGCTCGCAAAGTGCTCAGTGCTCCCCCACTTCGAGCCATTTTCGCAACGTCTCGAACGGGCCGAGAACGTGGGTCAGTGAAATACTGAACGACGAACAGCAGCCCAATACTGGCGACAATCCCCAGGCCCGCTGCCGCGGCAAAGCGCGCCGCGTGCCCGCCGAGAAGCCAGGTTGCCAAGCCGCCCGTCGCCACCGCTGCCAGCGTCGCTGCGACATACAGCCCCCGCGCCAAGGCTGCCGCGGGGGCTTCGGTATCATCGGTGCGCACCACCAGCGCCCCGAACCAACCAGCAAGGGCGCCAAACGCACGCACCAGCAAAGGGAACAACACGAGCGCAGTCACGCTAGGGAAAGTCGGCGAAGCTTGAAACACCAGCGCCCCCACCAGCATCGAAGCGACGAGTTCTGCCATCGTGGAAGCCACTCCGCTCGTTCCGTACGCCGCCGCGTCACCGACCTGTTCCCCAACCCGCTCCGCAAAGGCACCGGGCTTGACCCATGCCTCTGCCCATGAATCTGCGGACCCCGCGGATGGACGCCCCGCGCCAACCCGGCCCCCGAGTGCAGCAACCCGACCCAATAGTCCGCCGCCAACTTGTCCGAGTAACGCGCCAAGGGCTGCCCCCAATGCAACACCGCCTAGCAGCAAGGGCGTGCGGACCACCTCGGCAAGCGCCGCGGGACTGTTGCCGCGAAATCCACCGTAAAAGGCCAAGATTCCCAGAACCACGAGTGCCGAAGTAAAGGTGGCAGAAGCCTGCGCGAGAAGGCCCGTCACGATGCCGCCTCTCATCGAATCAACCAGCGCTTCGTCGATCGATCGGCGTGCGCTGTCGGCCACGCGAAGCGCCGTCTGCACGCCGATCCGGCTGCTCACCCAGCCGACCAGCAGCGCCACCACCGCGCCGAGCAAAAAGGCTCCCGTGACCACGAGACCGTATTCCCTGACGGAATGACGTGCTTCGCCGCCGACCTGATACGCAACCCCATACGCGACCAAAACGAACCCAGCGACGACCGCGCAGAGCGACATCGCCACGGCGGATTGGCGACGGAGGTGGCGTGCCACTTGCGCGGCAACCGTGTGCCCCACCTCCGCAAGGTCATCTTCGACGAGTCGACGTGCACCGAGCGCCCGAAATCCGCGCGACGCGAAACCGAAAGCTAGCGCGGATAGCGCACCTACGACGAACAGCTCAACCATAGAAATGGGCGACTCAGAAGCTCCAGCAGCGCGGGTTCTCGGACGACCCCAGGCGACTGTCAACTGTCGTCGCGCCAAAAGGCGGGGATGGCAGGGTGTCCACGTGCCAGTGCGTTCACCCCGGCGTCCAATCCCTCGAGCAACTGCAACCCATTCGCGTCGGTGAAGACGTGCTGTCCCGGCGTTCGGGCGAAGGCTGCACGTCAACGGCTGAGGCGAGGTTCAACGGTAGGCCATGAGGATCGCCGCGAGCAACGCATCGTCTTCTTCGTCGAGCACGGTCCGGGCATCGACAAGCACGCAATCTTGGTAAATTCGAGGTAAAATAGGCGTCGCGCCGCTCCGAAGTCGTGCCGCGAGCGCCGCTCGGGTGCCCTCCAACGGTTCG
>CANMZR010000022.1 GCA_947502375.1 Polyangiaceae bacterium | reverse complement strand
TTCTTCGTGGTCGCGCTGCTCTTGATCTTGATTCTACGCCTCGTCATCGGCTCGAACGCCACCGACGTCGCCGATTCGATCCGCAAGCTCGTCCAGGGCTGAGCTGTCAGGGAAAAGGCTCGCCTTCCCCCAGCAAACTCGTTCACCGAGCGCTGGCAACGACCCGAGGCGCGAAAGCACCGAGGCGCGAAAGCACCGAGGCGCGCAAGCACCGAGGCCCAAAAGACCCCGAGGCCCAAAAGACCCCGAGGTGCAGCAGAGTCAGTTGCCTTTTTTGACGCCGATGAGGCGAATGTTGACCTTCTGGGGGTCAATGGGCTGGTAGAGCGCAATCGTGTTCGAGTTGACGACGTCATTCCAATAGTCACCAGCCATCTCGACGCGCAGGTAGATAAGCCCCGGCTTGACTGGAATCGCACCCGGCGGGCGGTATTCGACCTCACAGCGCACACCCGGGATCGCAGCGTTCAAGATGTTGCCAATCTGGCCCCACGAAGCGACCTTGAGTAGCTTCGGCAAGCGTTCGCGCAAGGTCGCTTCATCCGACCCGGCGCATTCGAGATAGAAGTCGTGTTTGCGCGGGACGGTCGGATCCTCGAACTTCCCGAGATACATGCCATCCGGGCGTTTTTCGAGGGGCAGGATGATGTAATTCTCGGCCACGGCACGCTGAATCATGTCGATCGCTTTGGCGAAGAGCGGCTCGAGCGAATCGGTCAGGTCGAGGTAATTGAACTTTGGCAAGCTCGTCGGATCGCCGTCGGGCGAGAAGGTGCACAACTCGCCTATCAACCCAGCCAGCAACAGGTAGAGATCCTCGGGGTGTGCATCGCCGTGGTCGACGAAATGCGAGGTCATCGGGATGTAGGAGTTCAGCGTGTGAAGCATCCAAAACTTCGCCGTATCCGACGCCTGGAAATCAACCGAAGCCGCCGTGCGCATCCGGCGACTCTCGGCGAGCTGCTTTTGCTTACCCACCATGGTCGAGAGCACCTGACGCAGCATCGACATCACCCACTTCGAGGCGCCGATGCGCAGGATCGATGGGACGAACGCTTCCTTTAAAACGACGGCACCCGAGCGATCACGGACGAGCTGAGCCAGGCGTATGGTGTGGTAGGCGTCCCGAGGCTCCGTGCCGAAGAGCACCCGCAGATTCCCACGAGCCCAAATAATGGCCTGCTCGTTCCGACCCGTGTTCACATCCGCTACGGTTGCCTGCTGCGCGACGTAGCGAATCGCGGGACCGACCTTGGACGCGTCCATCGCGGTATTGATCTGCGCTTCACGCACCTGGGGCACGGCCAGAAAAACGTCGAGCGCTTCGAGCGCCGCTGGGAAATTTCCCTCGATCGCGCGGGCCTCACTGACGTCTTCGCCTTGGTCTCCGACGAGAAACGGCGAGCCGTCTGGATAGAAGCCATGGCATTTCACGAGCTTTATCTGTCCCGAGGTCAGCGCTCGTTCGTCGAACATCACATCCGTAATGCCCCAGTCGTATTTCGCCAATGCGTGCACGCGAGTCTGCAAAAGCTCCTCATGGTAGAGGTCACTTTGCTGCAGATGCTGGGGGGTCATGAACAGCCCCTCCGACCAAATCAGCTTACGCGGGTGTGTCATCGTCGGCCGTGACGTGTAGCAGAGTCACGCGCCGGGAAAAAGGATTGCCTACTTGGACGCACCGGGCGCGGAAAACTTCTGCTGGGACGCACGCCCCGACGAAGCCTTTGGCAAATTCAGCCGATGAAATTTCGTCGCGTGCGGGAACATCGCCGGCTCGAACTCGCTGCCGTTGTCGATCTTGTGACCGCGGATAAAAAACGCCGTTTCCGGAAAGGCCTGGGGAGCCTTCTCATCGGGCTTGCCCCCGCCACCGCCGGGTCCCGCACAAGCTTCGGGGGTATCGGGCATCGGCGGGAATTCGTAAAAAGTTTTGTAAGCCTGACCCACGGGGGAGTGAAAAAAGGCCACGCCCACGAGCACGGTTGCCGCAGGCAGGCGCTCGAATTTCACCTCGAAGAGGTCGTTCGGAAAGATCTCGAACTCGTCGACTTTGAGGAGCTGGTCCCCGAGCGTATCCTTGTCTTTCAACAGCAGATCGTCGTAACGGGCATTCAAAATCTTGGTATCCGTCGTCAGCTGATACAGACGCACCGCCACGGGCCGCGGTTGCTCCCGTTCGTTCGGGTTGATCTCCTCGTCCGCGTAGATCTTCAACGTCAGGACTTGCACGTTGCAAGGGTCCGGCTTTTGCGCCGGCAAGGGCGGAAAACACGCGACCGAGGCCACGCAAACCGCAAGAACCACTGCCGCGAGACCCACCCCTGCGATGGAGAGGAACCCCCTCCTCGCAACCCGAACTGCACCGTTGATCACGGCGACAGGCTCGCGGAGATTCACTCCCGCGGCCAACAAACGAACAAGCCCCGCAACGAGTTTCCGTTGCGGGGGGCAGGAAGCGGCGCGCCGTAACGAAGGCCCTCGAGCCCGCGCGATGGCTATTTCGCAGCGGGATCGACGAACGTGAACGTCGAGGTGAAGTTCGACGCGTCATCGACGTCGACCACCAAGGTCTCGGGCAAGTTGCCGGAGGCCATCTCGCCGAGAATTGCGCTCGAAAGGATGGGGATCAACGTCGAGCGAAGAATGTGGTCGATATTGCGCGCGCCCGTGTCCACCTCGGTGCACCGGCTAGCAATGAGATCGATCACTTTCTCCGTGTAGGTCGAGCGAATGTTCTGGTTGGTGCTGAGCCGGCCCATCAGCTTGTTGAGCTTCAGTCGCGTGATGTTCTTCATCGCCTCGGGTGCGATCGGGAGGAACGGCACGATCGTCATACGAGCGAGCAATGCGGGCTTGAAGTGTGCGGATAGCGCCGGCTTGATGGCGTCGATGAGCTCGGGCATGTTGATGGGCTCGCCATCTTCCCAGGATGCCACCGTCATGTTGGTGATCTTGTCGGTCGCAAGGTTGCTCGTCATGATGACAACCGTGTTCTTGAAGTCGACCAGGCGCCCTTCGCTGTCGCTCAACATGCCCTTATCGAACACCTGATAGAACAGGTTCATGACATCGGGGTCGGCCTTCTCGCACTCATCGAGCAGAACGACGGTGTACGGACGATGGCGCACCGCCTCGGTCAGCATCCCGCCTTCGCCGAATCCGACGTAGCCGGGCGGCGAACCAATGAGCCGCGAAACGGTGTGTTTCTCCTGAAACTCACTCATGTTGATGGTCACCATCATGCGCTCGCCGCCGAACATGAGGTCCGCGATACCAAGCGCCGTCTCGGTCTTGCCGACGCCCGAAGGTCCGACGAGCAAAAAGACGCCGAGTGGCTGCTCAGGAGCCTTCAGACCCGCACGAGCAGAGCGAAGCTCCTTCGCGATGGCGGTGATGCCGTAGTCCTGACCCTTGATCCGCTGGATGAGGGTCGGCTCCATCGTGACCAGCGCTGCAACGTCATCGGCCACCATCTTGCCGACGGGAACGCCGGTCCAGGCGCTGACGACCGCTGCCACCATCGCGTCATCGACATCCGGACGAATGAGAGGCACTTCACCCTGCGAAGCCTTCATTTCGCGAATCGCGACTCGGACGGCCTCGCGGAATGAGTGCTTCTCCTCCTCGGTCTGCGCCTTGTTCATCTGCTCGCGGGCGTCGATGACCTTCTTCACGCAGGCCATCTCCTTCTCGTAGATGGCCATCAAGACGATGTGGTTTTCCTTGCCGGCCGCGATCTGAACCGCGAGGTCTTCCAGGCGCGACTGCTTGACCTCGATGCCCGCTTTGTCATCGCGTTGAAGCGCGCTGAGCTCTCGTTCGAGATTCGTGATGAGAACTTCGCAGTCCTCGACATCCGCGGGTTTTTGCTGCATCGAAACGCGGACGCGCGCCGCGCACGTGTCGAGCAAGTCCACCGCTTTGTCGGGGAGCTGACGGCCCGTGATGTAACGAGCCGACAGCCGGACGGCGCTCTCGATGGCCTCGTCTTGAATGATGACGTTGTGAGCTGCTTCGAACTTCTCGCGGAGGCCGCGGAGCATCGTCACGCAGGTCTTCTCGTCCGGCTCGTCCACGCGCACCGGCTGGAACCGCCGCTCGAGTGCGGGATCTTTTTCGATGTGCTTCTTGAACTCGCTGTACGTCGTTGCGGCGATCGTTCGGAGCTCACCGCGGGCAAGCGCGGGCTTCAGGAGGTTCGCGGCATCGGCGCCCCCACCGCCACCGCCGCCGATGAGAAGATGAGCTTCATCGATGAAGATGATGATCGGCTTGCTCGAGCTTTTAACCTCTTCAATCACGCCCTTCAAGCGCTTCTCGAACTCACCCTTCACGCTCGCGCCAGCCTGCAAAAGACCGAGGTCGAGGCCGAGGATCTCGACGCCCTTCAAGAGCTGCGGAACCTCGTCGTTGACGATCTTTAGAGCCAGACCTTCGATGAGGGCGGTCTTGCCGACGCCGGCCTCGCCGATGACAATCGGGCTATTTTTTCGACGTCGCGCGAGAATATCGATCATGTTTCGGATCTCGCGCTCGCGACCGAAGACCGGATCGATTTCGCCAGAGCGCGCCTTACCTGTGAAGTCGACACAGAACCGCGCGAGGGCACTCTCGGCATCGAGCGAGCTGCCCTTCGGAAGCTTTCCGGCCTCGCCGGCCGCTCCACCGGTGGCCGTGAGAGCACCCGAATCGGCCTCTTCTTTGGAGCCACCGCAAATCTTCTGAAAGTTCTTTTTCAGCTCGTCCTTGGGAATACCGGCGAGCTGCAGTGCAATGCCGCTCGTGGTGTATTTGCTGGCTTGCTCCGCGAGGCGCAGAAACAGCATGCCGGAACGAACGCGACCGAAGCCGTACTCCATCGCCCCGACCGTGAAAGCGTCTTGCATCCAGTCGAGGAGATTCGGCGAGAAGTTAGGCTTCCCTGAATTTCCGGTACGCAGGCTGTCGATCGAGCGCTGCAGCGTCGTCTTCAAGCCTGCCGGATCGAGGTCGTAGTGCATCGCCAAGAACGCGATATCGGAATCCGGGTTATCGAGCAGCGCATTGACCACGTGCTCGAGCGTCACCTCGTACTGCCGCTGATTCACACACTGGAGCACGGCGGCTTCCACGGCTGCGGTGCAGGTACGAGTCAGTCGCTTGATGATCGATTTCGGTTCGACGAGCATGTTCGATTCCTCTCAAAAAAACGTGGATGCCAGCGCTTTGCTGCCACCTACGGAAAGGAACCTAGTCTGCCTCGCTCACGATTTGAATCGTCTCGTGGACTTTTATCGCCAGAGCGTCAGCGCCGTCAGCCGTTGTCGACTTCGTCGCCTGGCGGAGGAGCTTTCTTGTGCTTTCGTTTCGGCAGTTCCAGCGGAATATCGGTATCCTCCCCTGCCGCTTCCTGGCTCGCCGCCGCGCGCTGACGACGCTCAAGAATGCTGCGCTTGACTTGCAACCTGAGCAAGGTCCCCTCGCGAAGGGTGTCCTCCGCGTCGATCCGGTTGTCACGCGCCAGATCATCGATGTCGATTGCGAATTGCTTGGCGATCGCAATCAAAGAATCACCTTGGCCAACTCGATACATGACCGTCTCGCGGTCACTGCGGCGCGGCGCAAATTCCTCGGCAACACCGTCCAAAGAGACGTCGGCGCGCGGAGCGTCGTCGCGTCCGCGAAGCACCGAACGCAGACTTTTTCGTTTGGGCTTGGGCAAGAACGAAAGACGGCTTTCCTCTTGATTCCAGTTGTCAAAGCGGTCGCGTTTCTTCGAATCGGCACCACCGAGTCCAAGCAAATCACTTGGAGCAAGAACGTCCGCGTCGCTGACGCGAGGGCCCTGCTCAAGCATCGCGGGGAGCGCGGCGCGGGCGCGTGAGAGCGCGTCAGCCGGGATGTAGACCAGCTGTTCCTGTCCCGGAGGAACGAACTTGCCAATGAGATGAGGATTGTAGTTCCGAAACGCGGTCAACCCGATGCCGGCCGCGCGCGCGACGACGTCAACCGAGACCCCACCGGGAACCGAAAGCTCGGATGAATGCAACGGTTTATAAGCATCGACGTCGCCGAAGCCGTAGAGTTCGAGGTTGTCGGCGACCAGCGCCGCGGCGACGATTTTCGGAACGTAATTGGCGGTCTCACCCGGGATCGCGTGCCGCCGCGAGAGTTCATTGAAGTCCGTGGTGCCCGCGCGATCAATCGCAGCGAGAAGTTGCTCGTACCCCATGTTGTAAGCAGCGAGAGCGAGGTCCCATGAGCCAAATCGCTGGTGGAGGTCCTGCAGGTGCTGAGCGGCGGCCCGGGTCGCCCGGGTTGGATCACGGCGCTGGTCTTGGTACTTGTCGACCTCGAGCCCGTAAACGCTGCCCGTGGCCTTCATGAATTGCCAGAGCCCAACGGCTCCTGCGGGCGACTTGGCGCGGGGGTCGAATCCACTCTCGATCATCGCGACCCAGATCAGGTCTTCGGGCAAGTGCTTCTCGCGCAACGTCTCGACCACGACTTCCTGATAGCGACCGCTGCGCTTCATCCAAGTCTCGAACATGTCGCGACCTGGATTGGTGCGGGTCAAAAAACGTACGTACTTCAGAGCGCGCCGGGAGATGGCCACTCGGAAGTCGGGAAGCTGGAGGCGCGACAAAGCCTCGCGGCCGGCATCATCGAGGTCGTCGTCATCGGACGCGCGCGGCTCGCCGTCGTTGCCCTCGTCTTCATCGGGGAGCTGGGCGCGACGGCGGTCGGCGGGCTTGCAGGTCGGACCGTCGAGCTCTCGAAGCCTCGAAAGCTGCGGCGCCTCGTCGCCGTCAGGACTGGACGCCGAGGAGCGGCTCGCAACGCGAACGGGCGTCGGTGTTCCCGCAGCTCCGGTCGGCCCCCAGCCCGCATGAGCGTGGGGCGTGGCGACCACCTGCCGCACGGTCGCGCTCGGCAGGTTGGGCGAACGGCGACCGGATGGGTCAACCGCCCCGCGAACATGGTCGAGCGCCGCCTCGGGCGCGGCCATGCCGAGCCCGTAACCGAACGCCAAGGCGGAGATCATCGGGGGAATTTTGCTGAGCCAGTCCATACGCTTTCCTTGCTCGCAGTCCGGAGTTGGGAGTTGAGAACGCCCACGACTTCCGGATGATGTGAGTAAAGGTGCCACCTTGTGCGCAGGCCGGCAACATTTCGCAAACGATCGTCGCGACCGGCAGTGGACCGAGCCCAACTTCCATGGCGAGCACGCTGAAGGCGAGCGAGGACCCTTCTCCCACGTTCTCTGGTAGGGTGACCTCGGTATGACGCTGGCACTAACGGCCGTGGTGCTCGACTCGCAGAGCAACCAAAGCTTCGAGCGATCCTTCGAGCGTTTTCCCGTGCGGATCGGTCGCAATCAACTTGCGGAACTGCAAATTGATCGGCCCTATGTCTCGCAATTTCATCTCGCTCTCGAAGTGACCGACGGTCGCATCTGGGTCAAGGATCTCGGCTCCACGAACGGAACGGTTTACGGCGGGCAGAAGCTCGTTCGCGACCAAGCCATCGACATCACCGCCCTGCCTGAGATCAAAATTGGCCCGGTTTTGATTCGGCTGCGAATTCAAGACGTCGCGCAGGCGGCACGGCCCGTGTCGCTTCGGCAGCCCTCGGTGTTGGACCTCGGAACCCCGGCCGGCCTCAAGGTCCTCGAACAGCGTCGCGAGGCGCTTCAGCCCGGCGCGGAGGACGCCTTCGTGCGGCAGCTCGTGCCCTACATTGAGTCCTACCGCGCGTCGTGGGCGAACCTCTACCGGCTCATCTACGAGCATTTGCCGCGCCTGCAGCCCGAAATGCGAATTCGTTACTTACGGCGCGTCTTGACGGAGCATCCCGGCGTCGCCCAGGAACTCGACTTTCAGAAAATCGCTCAATATTTCGGAGTGCCGGTCCACGAATACGGAGAGCTCACCGGGCCGCTCGCGGCGCTGGCCGCGCTTCAGGAGCTGTCAACCCAGCTTGCCCCGGGAAGCGTCAACCACGACTCGCCCGAGCAAACGCTCTCGTTCGCGAGACGGCTTCGCGACACGATGGAAGTATTTCTTAAGTGCTTCGTAAGCTTGCGCGACGGGTACCAGGAATTCGAGACGGAGGTGCTCCGGAAGGACCGGCTCGACGAGGGAAGCAACGGCGTGGAGACTGCGAAAGACCACGCGAGCCTCGCACGCGTGTTGTTCGCGGAAGGTACGAGCAGCGAGCAGAACTGCCACCAATTGCACGGAATCTTCGTCGAAGTCATGACGCATCAGGTCG
The DNA here is from genome assembly GCA_947502375.1 of Polyangiaceae bacterium. GTDB lineage: Bacteria > Myxococcota_A > Polyangia > Polyangiales > Polyangiaceae > SYFR01. Next base: position 11,536 of record CANMZR010000022.1, on the reverse strand, counting down.
CGATGCTGAACGGCGTCATGGAAGGCGTAAAGCAACTCCTCGAAGCGCTCTCGCCCGCCGCGATCGAGCAACGCTACGAAAAACGCGGCAAAAAAGGCGGCCTTTTTTCGAATAAATACGAAGGACTTTGGCAAGAATACCAGACCGCGCACTCCGATTATCAGGGCGAAGACAAAGAGACGTTCCTAATTATTTTTGGCCCACAATTCTCACGCGCGTACGCTGCAACCACGGGCGAGGCCTACACGGCCTCGGGCGAACCCACCGGCACTCACGCAGGTAGGCTCCCCGGTGCCCAGCCCCATCGACGTTAGCGTGTTCTTCCGAAGCGTGGCTTCGGGCGACAGCGTCATCCGAAGCGCGAAACATGCGGTCGAAAGCGATTTTATCAGTCGGTCTGTTCGCCAGTGCAGCTTGCCTCTGCCTGAGCGAAGGGACAGCAAACGCCCAAATTCCGCCCGTTGTCGGGCGCGATCAAAACTGGGAGACGGTATCGAACGTATCGCTCGCCATCGGAGTAGGTGTCGTGGCTTTGATGCCGCGCGTCTATTTTTCGAGCCCTGACGCAACCGTCGGCTGGAAAGCTCGCTACCACGTCTCGGCGTTGGCACCGGCGATGACCCTCACCGGGCTGACGTTGCTGCTCGATGGCCCAATCCGCGACAAGATTCAGTCGCCGAAGCAAGGCTGCTCGGTCGAAGACACCCTCGCCCGTCTGCCGAATTCAGGTTGCGAATCGTTCGGAAGTCCGTCCACGCACGCGTTCGCCTCCTGGGGCGCAACGGGCGCTGGCGTCGGCACATTCATGGTCGATACCTTCAAGTATTCGGACGGACATTTCAATGGTCCTTCGTTCGTTGGCAACGTCGCGGTGCCGCTCGTGGCCTCGATCATGACGTCGGTATCCCGCAGCACCGATGGCAGTGGCCTTGCGCCCGAGGATGCGAAGCAGGTCCTAGCCGGCGGACTGCCTGGCTTTGCTGTCGGCGCACTGCTCGGCGTCGGCTACTCGATGCTGCAGGAGCCGGACTGCGGCTACGGCAATTACCTCTTCTGCTGGTGAGCGTACGGCTGGTGAGCGCCGAACGTTCCGTTCAGGTGCCCAACGAAAGAAAGCCCCGCGGCCATACGGCTCGGGGCTTTTTTGCATTTGACGCCAGCGGATGGCGAATCGCCGAGCGTCAGTCCTGACCGACGACGCGTTCCCACAGCGACTCGTTCGTCGCAAACATCGCGTCGCGATCAACCCGCAAGAGCCGCGAGAACTCGACTGTGCGAAGGACCCGATCCGAGTCACGTTCGGGCTCATTCGGGTAAGGAATGATCTTCACTTTGACTTGCTCGAGGAGCCGAACTCCTCCCGCCTGATACGTCACGTCCGTCGTCATACGGTATTCCGCGAACAGCCCTCGTTCGGTCCGCGAAGGGACTCGCAGCACGCGCTCCACGTCGGCCGTCGCGGCGAGGAGCAACCGGCCGCGACGAAGAAGGAAGAAGTCGGCGATGCGGCGGCAATTGGTGATGTCTGGACAGCGCTTGTACTCGGCCACGACCAGCGTTTCATTGCCCATTCGGACCGGCTCGAGCTTCGCATCGAGCGGTCCTCGGAAGCTACCGACGCCATAAACTTCGGCGCGATCATCGAGTGCGCGAACGAGCGCGATGGGTCCGCCGATGTCGCCGTTATCGAACGAGATCGCATTCAAACGAACCGAGGTCAGACCCTTCGGCCCGGTACGCGCATCGAGTTCATTGGCGTCCACGACCCGCGGCCAACCGCGTGTCGACACCCCGTAACGGAGCGTTTCATTTGCAAAAACGTAGCGCCCCGTGCAATCCGTCGCGGTGGGTGAGAGGCCGTCGCCCGGTGCGTACTTGGGCACCACGATTTGCAACCATTGCTCCGGATCGAGATTGCGCACGAGCACGCGCTCGTCACCGGGTTGCCGCGCAGGTGGTGTGAGCGGCGTTGTGCAAACCGATACGGGCAGGGTCTTGCGGGCCGGAACCTCCGGATTCACTGCATTCTGTTCGACACAAGCAGTGAAACCGAGCAGCGATAACAGAGCGTAGCGGTACATCATGGCGAGGCGAGTGTCGCACGGGGCCGCAAGCAGGCTGAAGTTCCCTGCAAAATCAGCCGCGCCGAGCCGTTACCAGACGCGCCGAAGGTTCGGCCAAACCATGCGCCACGAGCACCACCATTCATTGAATCCATCCAAGCCAACCGAAAAACTTCCGCGGCAAAGCACCGCCTCCGTGACCCCGGGGTGGTCGTGAAGACTCCACGGCCATCATGGCTTTCAACTACGCATTCACTGCATTTAATCGCATATTGTGAACGCGCAACGGGTCGGCAAGGCCGTATCCAGAACCCGGCCTCGGACACTCGCCAGGAACGCGACCCCGTGTTTCACGTGCTACGAAGCCATTCTTGAAACGCCTCGCTGACTTTCGAAAAGCTATTCTTCTTTTGCCCCGCGCAGCCCGGATGGCGCTCGCGGCCTCACCGAGGCGGTTCGTTAGCCTCGTGGGTCTCACCTTCCTAGCAGCGGCACTCCCGCCCGCGACAGCATGGACCGGCAAGGCACTCGTCGACGCGGTCGTCGCTCAGGATCTGGCGCGCGCACGGCACTGGGTGGCGGTGGAATTTGCGCTCGTGGCCAGCATCGTATTCGTAGCGCGCACGACGCAGCTGTTGCGGCAAAACCTCGGCGCACTCCTCGGAACCCAGGTAAACGTGGCGATTTTGGAGAAGACGCTCACCCTCGAGCTCGCGGACTTCGAGGACCCGAGCTTCTATGACCAGCTCACGCGCGCCCGGCGCGAGGCTTCGAGCCGACCCATCTCGGTCGTCATGGAAGTGTTCGACCTCGTGAAGGGCTCGCTGACCCTGTCGGGCTACGCGGCGCTGCTTTTTGCTTACAGCCCGCGCGTCTGTTTGGCGTTGGCCGCCGCCAGTCTGCCGGCGACCCTGGCCGAGGTCTATTTTGGCCGAGCGGCGTTTCAACTGCGTCACTGGCGGAGCCCTGAGGGGCGTCGCCTACTCTACCTCGAACGGGTGCTCGCCAGCGATGAGACGGCCAAGGAAGTCAAGGTCCTCGGCATAGGCCCATTGCTGCTCGAACGTTATCGAACCTTGAGTTCGCGGCTCCTCGGCGAGGACGCGGCCCTTGCCGCACGCCGTTATCGCTGGGCCTCTGCCCTCGCGCTCCTAGCGACGGCGGTTTATTACGGAGCCTACGCAAGCATGGTCCTCGCGGCGGCAGCTGCGGCGATGACGCTCGGACAGCTCACGCTTTACGCGGTGGCATTTCGACAGGGCCAGGACAGCTTGCAATCCGTTTTGAGCGGCGCGGGCGGAATGCACGAACACGCCCTTTATCTTTCGAATCTTTACGGGTTTCTCGACCGAAAAGTGCGTCAACGCCTGGCACCAGCAGGACCCCTTGCGGACGATGCAAAAACCGAGGCCGCTCACCTCGAGCTTATCGATGTCTCGTTTCGTTACCCAGGCTCCGACAGATGGGCCCTGCGACACGTCTCGCTCGACATCCCACCCGGCAAGAGCCTCGCCGTCGTGGGGCACAATGGTGCAGGAAAGACGACGCTCATCAAGCTTTTGCTCGGTCTTTACGAGCCCACCGAGGGTCGCGTGCTGCTCGACGGTCGCGACGTCGCAACGCTTTCGGAGCCAGAGCGGCGCCGCTCGTTCGCAGCGGTGTTCCAAGACTTTGGACGCTTTCAGTTGTCGCTTCGCGAGAACGTTGGCTTCGGAAGTGCGAAGCATCTCGACGACGACGAGCGGTTGCTACGGGCTGTCACTCGAGGCGGCGCGCTGAGCCTGCTCGAGCGGCTCTCGGCAGGCTTTGCAACCCAGCTCGGCAAGTGGTTCGACGCCGGGGTCGAACTCTCAGGCGGCGAGTGGCAATCGGTCGCGCTCGCGCGTTCCTTCGCTCACGAAGAGGCGCGAGTTCTCATTTTCGACGAGCCCACCGCGGCGCTCGACGCGGACCGCGAACACGCAATATTTGAGCGTTTTCGGGCGCTCAACCAGGGTCGAACTTCGGTCCTTATCTCGCACCGTTTCCCGACAGTGCGCACCGCGGAGCGCATCGTCGTCATCGACGGGGGCGAGCTTCGCGAGAGCGGCACCCACGACGAACTCGCCGCGGCCGGTGGACTCTATGCGCGGCTCTTCGCGCTTCAGGCTGCGGGTTATCGCTGACTTCGCTCGCCCAATCCTCACGACCGAAGCGCGCCTGTTGGCGCTCGTTGTTCCGTCGAATGGGCCGACAGCGGCACGCCGTCAGCGGTCAGCCGTGACCATCGTCGATCACGAGCCGCGTGATGAAGCCTGCTTGATTGCCGCGCCCCCCGTGCGTGACGACACGACACGCCACCACGCGGCCCGTCAGCCGCGGTCCGCCTAACCGCGCCGCCGGGAGCTGCTCGGAATACATTTGAGCGTCGTAGTCAGGGCTGCCGAGCTGCGTGGTCGCGAGCATCGAGGGAACGTATTCGATCCCCGTCGTGCAATCGCGCACGACCGCGAGGGTGCGGTTGATCGCAATGACCTCCACGCTGTGCTCCACCGGAATGGGAACGAGTTGGTCGAGGACAATCGTCTGCTGCATGGGCGTCAGTAGACCACGAGACGCCTGCCACCGGCCAAACGGACGCGTCCCTAGCGATCATTCGAGTCCCCAAGCGAAGCTCTCGACGGCGACTGCGATGTCCATGCATCCTTTGCAGCCGCAATTCTGCTAAGCTCCGCGCGTGTCGGGAGCTTCGCTATTTGCTCGTCTCGAACAAAACGCAGACCCAAGCAGCTCGGGCCGCACCGTCTATCGGGGCGAAGACCTTGAAGCGGTGGTGATGAGCCATTTGAAACGGCTTCTGAACACCCGTGCAGGTAGCGCACCGACCGCGCTTGACTACGGCGTCGTCGAGCTCAGTGACCTCATTCATGACTTTCCGGAGGCGACCGCCGTCATGCAACGATGCCTCAAGACCACCATCGCTAAATACGAGCCGCGACTCAAAAACGTGCAAGTTCGTTCTGTCGATGGCGAAGAGCCGCGGGAGGCGATGGCATTCGTTTTTGAGATAACCGGGCAAGTGATCTACCCGAACGGTGAACGCCACCCTGTTCGCTTCACGACGAGCGTCGATCCATCGAGCAACGTCCAGATCGCGTGACGCCGGGCGCATCCTGCAGCTAAGGTTCGAGGCCGGTGTTTAACAAGTACTACCAAGACGAGCTTACCTACCTGAGAGAACTCGGGACGGAGTTCGCGGCCGCGTATCCGGCGATAGCGCCGATGCTTGCCGAGTCCGGCGGTGACCCCGACGTCGAGCGGCTTCTCGAAGGCGTCGCGTTCCTCACGGGCAAGCTGCGCCAAAAGATCGACGACGAACTACCCGAGGTCATCCACTCGGTCGCCCAGTTGCTCTTTCCGCATTACCTTCGGCAGGTCCCTTCAACCACGATCGTCCAGTTCACGCCGCTGCCCAACGTGGTTCGCGAACGCGTGACGGTCGCTAGGGGCGCCGAGGTGGGTTCCGTCGCGGTTGAAAACGTCAATTGCCGGTTCCGAACGACTCAAGACGTCGAGCTCTTACCGATGGTGGTCGAAAACGTTCGCATCGACACCGGAGCCCGGCTTGCGCAGAGCGTCCGCATCGAGCTGCGCATCACCGGAGGAGCTTCTTTCAATTCGTTGTCGGTCTCGAAGCTTCGCTTCTACATTCACGGCGAACGGCGTCTTCAGGATGAGCTGCGGCTATGGATCGGTGCCCATCTCGACGGCATCGCCATCGCGAACGTCGACGCTTCGGGCAACGACAACACCGTGGCGACCCTCCCCGTGCGCTCGGCCCAACTGTGTGGCTTCGCCGAGGATGAGGCGCTCATCCCGTACCCGAACGCCGCCTACCCTGGCTACCGTTTGCTTCAAGAATACTTCACGCTTCCCCAGAAGTTCGCGTTCTTCGAGGTCAATGGACTCAAGACGGTCCCGGCCGAACGGGTCGGCGATCGATTCGCAATTATCCTATCGTTCAAAGACAGCCTGCCGAACGGAACCCGCATCCAGAAGGACAATATCCGGCTGTTCTGCACCCCGGTCGTCAACCTCTTTTCGCACAGCGCAGAGCCGCTCAAGCCGGACGTCACCAAACACGAATACCTGGCCCGACCGAGCGGTGGCCAACCGGATGCCTTCGAACTCTACGCCATCGAAAAGGTCACAGGGATCGCGCGACGCACGAGCCAGCGAGTGGAAATTCCATCCTTTTACAGCTTCGACCACGAACTTCACTCGAGTACGTCTCAAAGCGTCGTCTTTTATCAGTCTCATCTGCGACCCGCGACGATCGGCGAAGGCGTCGATATCTATCTTTCGTTCGGCACCCCGCAGGACTCGGGCGCGATCCCCGACTTCGACGTGATCAGCATCGAGGCCACCTGTACGAACCGAGCCTTTACGTCACAATTGAAAGTCGGCGAGATCAATGTGGCGACCTCGTCCTCACCGGCCGTCGCCACCTTTACGAATCTCGTGGGTGTCACAGCCCCCCTGCCGCCACCGGTCGGCCGCGACTTGCAATGGCGGGTCCTTGCTCACATGGCCATGAGCTACCGCTCGGTCACCGAACTCGAAATACTTCGATCGACGTTAGAGATTTACAACTTCCAGGCCGTTTACGATCGACAGGCAGCGCGAGCGAACCAACTCCGGATGGGAGCCATCAAATCGATTCGCGTGAAGCCCACCGACCGGCTATTTCGCGGGGCGCCCATTCGTGGGGTACGCGCCGAGGTCGACCTCGATGAAAACGGCTTTGCGGGCGAAGGAGAATTGTACTTGTTCGCCAGCATCCTCAACGAAATGTTCGCCGCTTACGTCTCCTTGAACTCCTTCACTCAACTTCAGGTCCGAGCGACCAACTCGAACGCGGTCTATACATGGGATCCGAAGAGCGGCAGCCAAACGCTCATCTGACCCGCGACGACGCTACGGCGGGGACGACGCTGGCTCAAATTGAGACCAGAGCGCGGAATTTTCATTATTTCCGCTTGCTCTACTTGCTCGAGCGGATGTTTCCAAACGCCCCGAGAATCGGTCACACCGGCCCCGCACGCCTCGAAAAAATCCGGATGCGGGCGGATGCGTCGCTCGCATTCTCATCGAGCGATGTCGCGTCCGTGCAGCTGCGTAAGTTTCCCGACGGGGAGGAGCGCGTCGAGATCAACGCGGCCTTCCTGGGTCTTTACGGTGCGGTGTCGCCACTGCCCCAGTACTACCTGGAGCGTATCAGCCTCGCCATCAACGCCGGCGGCCCAGAGCCGGTTCGAGAGTTGCTCGACGTCGTTCACAACCGGCTCTTTTCGCTCGTCTACCGTTCGTGGACCAAATACCGACACAGTGTGGGTTACCTGCAAGGCGGCAAGGACCGCTTTACCCAGCGAATGTTTTGCGGCGTCGGCATCGACGGCTTTGGAAGCCGGAGCCGCGAGCTGGACCCTTTTTACTTTCTCAAATTCGCTCAACTTCTCGCGACCAAATCGCGCAGTGCACGCGGGTTGAAGGTCGTCCTCGATGAGCTGCTCGGAGCGATCCCCGTGGACATCGAACAGTTCGTCGGTTGCTGGACGCTCATCGAGAAGCCCCTGCGAAATATGCTGGGAGTCGCAAACCACCAACTCGGCGAGAGCATGGTCCTTGGACGCTACGTGTTCGATGGTAGCGGTCGTTACAAGATCGCGCTCGGCCCGCTCGACTACGATGATTACCTCTCGTTCCTTCCCGGTGGGCATCGGCGTCCGTTTCTGCAATCGGTCATCAACACGTTCACGCCCGGGATCCATGACGTGATGCTGGAGCTGAAGGTGGATCTGGAGGCGGCGCCAAAATTTCAGCTCGGCTCGCCGCGCTCCTCCACCCTTTCGCGGACCGCCTGGCTCGGCGGCGGAAAAGGTCAAGGCTTCACGATCACCATCCCGCTCAGTGATGCCGCGACCGACGATGCCGACGGCGATGATGACCGGGGCGAAGCGCCTCCCTTGCCTTACTAAGGTGCGTTCGTGAAACATGCCTTTTCGTTGCCCGGTCGAATTCGACTCACGCGCATTCGCAAAGCCACACCGGGACAAGCTCCGGGGACCGTTCTTGCGACGCCCGAAGCGTTAGCGACGAGGATTGACGCCATCTCCTTCGGTGCGGACGACTACGAAGAACAGTTGAACCTTACCCTTGCGGCTGCTCTCGAATTCAAAGCGAAGCACCGCGCGGTCTGGATCCAACTTGAAGGTCTCCAAGACGCGGCGACGATTCGCGAACTCGGGCTGGCGCTGGGCCTGCACCTCCTCACTTTGGAAGACGTGGTCCAGCCGCACCAGCGGGCGAAAGTCGAGTATTTTCCTGACTACGTCTACATCGTCGTGAGAATGCTCACCATGAATGAGCGCCTCGAGAGCGAACAGCTCAGCATCATCCTTGGGCGTGATTACGTGCTGAGCTTCCAGGAAGGCAAGCCGGGGGACACGCTAGAGCCCGTGCGCGAACGGCTCCGCACGGGGACTAGCTCGTTCGGCCATTCCGGACCGGACTATCTCGCGTATGCCTTGCTCGATTCGGTCATCGATCACTACTTCCCGGTGCTCGAGCGGTACGCCGATCGACTCGAGGGGCTAGAGGCGCAGGTCTTCGACAAAGACTACGTGAACGTCGTCTGGCAGCTCAACGGGCTCAAGCGCGAGCTCTTGCAAGTGCAGACGCTGATCTTGCCGCAGCGGGACCTTGTTCAATCGCTGATTCGGGAACCCAGCCTCCTCGTCAGCGACGAGACACGGCTCCACTTACGCGACATCGTCGATCACGATGGGCAGCTCATCGACCTGGTCATGTCGTACCGCGAGATGGCGCAGGCCTTGATCGAAATTCACCTCAACATGGCCTCCAATCGCATGAACGAAGTGATGCAAGTGCTGACGATCTTCGGCGCCATTTTCATGCCATTGAGCTTCATCGCCGGGGTTTACGGAATGAATTTCGATTCAGCGCACGCGTACAACATGCCCGAGCTTCGATGGCGGTACGGCTACCTCTTCGCCCTCGGTCTGATGGCCTTGGTCGCGGTGAGCTTGATAGTCTATTTCCAGCGAAAAGGCTGGCTTCGCCGCTCGCGATAAAGGCGTTCAGTAAACGAGCATGCTGCGGACGGCATCGACGATTTCGTCCATCGAGTCCTCGATATGCTCGCCGTGAACGACCTGCACGAGCAGCACGCGATTCGGTGAGCGAACCACAATCTCATGCGCAAACGACTCGAGATCAGGGCGAGCGGCGATCGCAGTCTTCAGGATGTACTCGCGCCCCTGCGAATTGGCAGTTGAGAACGGAATGCGCCCCGCAAGGATCGTCGAGCCGTTCTTCAGCGCGTCCGCTTCGTAGCGTTCAAGCAGGGCATCCCAGGTCACCCGCACTGGGTCGACCTTTTCATAAATCGTGAACACGAACGAACGCGGCGACTGCCACGAGATCATGCGCCGCTCGGGCGTATAATCGGCCGTGCGAAGGTACCAGTCCACCGGGCGCGAGAGCCGAACATCTCCGTCGAGAACGGCCACACCCACGCGTCGCGGGAGCTTTTTGGACTCCTCCTGATCGAGCGGCGCAAAATAACGTTCCCAGCTATAACGCTTATCAATGACGCCGCGCTCGTGAAGGTAGAAGGTTTGATCACGCTCGGGAGCGGTCGGTGAGCCTCCGCATCCGAACAGGCCTGCGCTGGTCGAAAAGCCAACCAAGACCCCGAGAGCCGCGGAAACGTTCCTCTTCACTTTCTCGTTCACGCGCTCAATGTAGGCCGAACGACCCTCAGGTCGCAAAACTTCGCCGAAAGTTGGGCCACTGGGCCCTGGCCGACGGACACTTTTGACTCGGTGCGATGCATGAAGCGATCTCCAGCAATGTTTCTAGCGGTCGCCTTTGGCTTGACCGCGGTTGGGTGCACGGGCCTTTCGGCCGGCGTGGACTACCCGGACTACAGCCGAAGCGGCGTCAAAGACGCCTCGGTGACACCCGAGAATGAGGACCGGCCGGGCATCGACCTGCAGACGTTTCGCCTCCGCGAAGAAGTCTGCAAGGACGTCGACACGAAAATGATCACCCAGCCGCTCGCTGGCGATGACCTGACGCGATTCTTGAAGTTCATCGGGGCACAAAACGTCGAAGTCAAAGCGCGCGGGAATCTCGTCTGGTTCGACTTTCCGGGAGATTCTCCTGAAGACGGCGACGTCGTCCGGCTGCGGCTTGCGATCCTTGGTGACGCAAAAGAAGCGGCCAACGAGCTGCACAAGGCTTTGCTTGAGCATGGGCCTGGTTGGTGGGGTCTTCGGCGCTCGAACCTGAGTGTGCTGGCGCCACGAGCCGGGGCGGCCGAGGCGATGGCGTTCGCCCTCCGTTACAAGCTCGTGTGTTGGGGCATGTTCGAGATGGCAGACGCGGATGACGTGATGGTGATCCCCGGTCCGTACATGGAGCTGTGACGATGATTCGCAAGGTTTTGCTTGGAAGTTACGTTTTCGCATGCGTCGTGGCTGGCTGCGGTGAAGCGCCACTGCCGCAAGACATGTGCAGTTGGCTCGCCGACGAAAACAATTGTCTGCAACGTTTCAGCACCGATATCGGCACGCGCTGCGGTGGTGAGTTCAATGCGACGAGCGACGTCGTGGGCAGTGCCACGGGGTTCTTTGGCACCCGCGACAAACTCGACATCTGCGCCAAGACCGCCGGTGGTCAGGTGCTCTTCGATCCGCCGCTCGACCTCGCGATGTTCCCGCTGACGACCGTGTCGTTCAAGCTGCTCGACGAGCAGGCGCTATCCTGTGGTTCGGCGACTTTCGCGGGAACACACAGCTACTCCTTGAGCATCGCGCCCGCACTGAGCGCGGACCCAGCCGACCCGATCACCGGCGGAACATTTTCTATCGAGCTCACTGCGGATACCCAGAACAGCTACGACGTCGCGTGTCCGGGTGACGTTGAAACCCACCATTTCAATAGCCTCCTGCTCAACAAGTGCCCGTCGCGCCTACCGTTTCAGCCGACGGCTATCCTCGAATCGAGTCCTGGTGTTCCGGAGTTTGGAACGACCCCCGCGCGACCGGGCTATGTGCGTTTTCGCGTGGAATATCCGCCGAAGAACGTCGACATGGCCGGTGCCGCACCGGTGGTGGTCGAGTACTTCAACTGCTCGATCCCGGCGCCACCGCCGCCTTGTCAAGATGGTCTCAAAAACGGCACCGAGACCGCTATCGACTGCGGCGGTTCCAGCTGCGCGGCCAAGGGATTTCGCTGTGCCACGAGCCAAGCTTGCATCGCATCGGATGACTGCCAGAGTGGCAAATGTGCCGCGGTCATTGGCGTGAAGCAGTGCGTGGAATGAACCTCTTTTGATACTCGACCTGAGTGCCAGAGCAGATTAAACTGAGCGCCGAATGAAGCCGTGCCCGAAGTGCGGTTGGATG